>JAFGMB010000243.1 GCA_016927765.1 Synergistales bacterium | reverse complement strand
GTCTAAGGGTGCGCTCGGCCTTCCTATCCTGTTTTGGTAAAACCAAGACGATAAAAATAATACACGAGGGTGCGCTTCAGCGCACCATTATTTTTCCAGATCAAAGCTTTGCATTTCTGGTTTTTATTCAAAAATGAAATGCCCTACCTTACGCTGATATTTGTTATGATTAAACCCTGATGTTTTATGATATACAGGAAAGTGCTACAGGGGGGATCAGATTGTCCAGGTATCAGCAAATAAAAGAAAAACTGTATTCCAACCCACGAACATGGCTCGTCACAGGTGGAGCGGGCTTTATAGGCTCCAATCTTGTAAAAAGCCTCCTCCAGCTGGGACAGTATGTAAGGGTTCTTGATGACCTGTCAACAGGATACTGGGAAAATGTAGCCCAGGTCATCAAGGAGACTGGCCACCAGAAAACGGAGAATCTGACCTTCCGGAATGGAGATATATACAGCCTTGAAACCTGTTGCAGTCTCTGCGAAGGTGTGGATCATGTCCTTCACCAGGCAGCCCAGGTTTCCGTACCCCTTTCCATGGAAGACCCTCTGCTGAACAATCGTACCAATGTGGATGGATTTCTCAATATGCTTGTCGGGGCCAGAAATTCCGGGGTGAAAACCTTTGTATTTGCTTCTTCATGTGCCGTATACGGTGATGACCCGGAGTTGCCCAAGACGGAGGATATGAAGGGTTTCCCCATTTCTCCCTACGGTCTCACCAAGCTCATGGCTGAGCAGTACGCCGCCCTTTATCACAGTATCTATGGATCCAGGCCCATTGGACTGAGATACTTCAACGTATTCGGTCCGAGGCAGGATCCTGGTGGAGCCTATGCGGCGGTGATACCCAGATGGATCTCCATGCTCCTCTCCGGAAGATCTCCCGTTATATATGGGGATGGAGAGCAGACCAGGGATTTTTGCCATATCGATAATGTTGTCCAGGCAAATATCCTGGCGGCTTGCACAGTTAACGAAGAAGCCTTTGGCCAGGTCTTTAACGTGGGATGTGGCAGAAGCACAAGCCTGAATGAACTTTTTGGTCTCATCCTCGATTCCATGAGGCGAACAGGCCTGGATGTTAACGATCCCCGCCCGATCCACGAAGCGCCAAGGGAGGGAGATATAATCCATTCCAAGGCAGACATCACAAAAGCCCGAACATTCCTTGGCTATGAACCGGAAGTCTCCGTCTCTCAGGGCCTGGAACGCTCCATCCAGTGGTACCTGGATAACCTGAAATAACGGGACCATAACAGGTCAAAACAGGCTCACCTCGGAGCTAAACTGAAGAGAACCATAGAAAAGGTTTTAAAGGTTTACTCTGCGTTGGCTCGCAGAGCCATCTGCGTCCACTGCGGTAAACTTTGTTTCTGGTTTCGATGTTGTTTTGAGTTCTGGTTTGTTTCTTTTAATCCAAGATCCAAAATGAAATTATGTTCCAGATCTCTTGTAGTTGTAAGGTTTTTGCTCTTAATCCAAAATCCAAAATCTAAAATCCAAAATTGAACAACGGAGTTGGTCGTTTATGATCCTTGTTACAGGCGGTGCTGGCTACATCGGCAGCCATACAGTCCTTGCACTTAAAGAAGCAGGTCATGAAGTGGTCATACTGGACAACCTCTCCAGGGGTCACCGGGATCTCGTCTTTTCTGATCATTTCGAAGAGGGAGACCTCCAGAACTTCCCCTACCTCGATAGCGTGTTCAGTAAATACCCAATCCAGGCGGTGGTCCACTTCGCTGCCAGTTCCCTTGTGGGAGAATCTATGAAAGACCCTGAAAGCTACTACTACAACAATATCTGCGGCACCCTCAACCTTCTTCGGGCCATGAGGAAGAAGGGTGTCATTAAACTTGTCTTTTCCTCAACTGCAGCGGTCTACGGTGAACCCGCCGTCATTCCCATTATGGAGAATTATCCCCTGGAGCCCACCAATGTCTACGGGGAGACAAAAGTCGCCATAGAGAACATGCTCTCCCGTTACTATTCGGCCTATGGCTTCAGCAGCATCTCCTTCCGGTATTTCAACGCCGCCGGGGCAGACCCCGATGGAAGGACCGGCGAAGATCACACACCTGAGACCCATCTTATCGCTCTTGTCCTCGACGTGGCCCTTGGGAAACGGAAGAACATCACCGTCTTCGGAAATGACTATCCCACCGAGGACGGAACATGTATAAGGGATTACATTCATGTATCCGACCTGGCCCGGGCCCATGTCCTGGGATTGGACAAGCTCCTTAGTGGCCTGGAGGGCAAGTTCGCCTTCAACCTGGGCAACGGCCATGGCTACAGTGTCCTGGATATAGTGGAAAAGGCCAGGGAGGTCACCGGAAGGTACATACCTTCACTAGAAGGAGAAAGAAGAGAGGGAGACCCTCCTATCCTGGTCGCTTCCTCAGAGAAAGCAGAGTCTGTTCTTGGCTGGCAGAGACGATACCCGGATATCAGGGATATAATCTCTACAGCCTGGAACTGGCATCTAAAACGTTTCGGTTCATAATATCCCCTGTTACCTTTCATCATATAACGGGTAATTCCATTAAGAGAACGGGGTGCACAGAGTGCATGAACAGCCAGCCTTGCAAACAGCTTTGAAGAACGTCAGACCTACATTCCCCCTTTCATACCCCCAGGAAAGGCTATGGTTCCAGTATCTTCTCGAGGGTCCATCCGGGTCTTTCAACTATCCCGTCTATTACAGGATAAAGGGGAACCTTGACAGGGACATCCTGGTAAGGAGCCTTGAGAAGGTCTTTGAAAACCACGAGATCTTCCGGTCACGGTTTACCGTCGAAAAAGGGGATCCCCGCTTTTTCCTTGCAGAAAAGCTCGAACTGTCCCTTGATTTCATGGAGCTCTCCTCCGAATTCCCGGAAACCAGTGAAGAAAAAGAGGGCGAACTCATAGCCTTATTATCCCGAAAGATCTTTGACCTGGAAAAAGAAACCCCCTTCAGAATCACCCTTATACGGGTCTCTGAGACGTATCATATTTTAATGCTCAATTTCCACCATATCATTATGGATGGCATCAGCATAGGATGCCTGGATGAGCAGATCAGGAAGGCCTATGAAGACCTTTCCTGCGGTACGGACCGCCCTCTCCCGGGTCCGGAAAGTCCCTATACCGAGCAGGTCCTGTGGCAGCGTAGGTCCTTTTCGGAAGACATTGTGGAAGAGAGCCTTTCTTTCTGGCAGGAATACCTGGAAAACAGCACTCCCCTGGTGGACTTTCCCATGGATACACCTAAGAGGGGAAACATTCCGGTCAACACGACCAGCATGATCCGGTATCTACCGAAAGGCCTTTGTGATGCCCTGAAGGTAACACGCCAGGACCTTGGCGTATCGAGGTTCATCATCGTGCTTTCTACCTTTTATGCCTTCCTCTACAGTTACACCGGCCAGAAAGACCTCATAGCAGGGTGTGCCACCTCGGGACGCTTTGACCCTTCGGCTGAAAAGGTTATGGGTTTCTTTGCCAATACCCTGCCTGTAAGGGTCTGTCCTGATGAAACCATGTCCCTGGAAGAGTTGGTACTCCATGTACACAATTCCTTTCAGCAGGCTAGATCCAGGGAACTCCCCTATCAGCTTGTTGTGCGGGGAGCCAACCCGGACCGCCTTTTTTCCCATACGCCCCTTTTCAACGTGGGGCTCAGTTTTTTCAGGAATTCCATGGCTGACCTGACCCATGGAGGAATATCCTTTCAGGGACCTAATACCATTACCTTCAGTTCGGGGGTGGACCTTCTCTGTCTTGTTTATCTCCAGGGTGAGGATATGCTTTTGAAGTTCAATTATTCCCCCGAGCTTTTCAGGGAAGAAACCATTGAAAAGATGATGGATTCCTGGTTACTGGTACTGGAAACCCTTCTTGAAAAGCCTGAACTGGAACTGAAGGATATTCCCTTTATCGTTAACCGGCAGATTGGGCAATATCATGTCCATGATCGGGCAGAAAAGCCTTCACTCCCTTTCAGGCCACTTCATGAGCTTATCAGCCAAATTAGTGCTTCTTCCCCCCACTCACCGGCATTGATCCTTTCAGATCGGATAATGAGCTATTCCGAACTGAATTATCGCTCTAACCTTCTGGCCGATCATATAGTAACCCTGGGTCTCGACAGGCACCGGCCCGTGGGGATATGTATGGAGCGCTCCATGGAGATGGTCATAAGTCTCCTTGCTGTTATGAAAGCAGGGTCACCCTGGATCGCACTCGACCCTTCCTTCCCGGGTTCAAGGCTATCCTTCATGCTGGAGGATTCCAGCTGTTCCCTGGTGCTGGCAGAAAAAGGAAAGTCCCTTTTCATGCCTGGAGGGCTTCCTGTAATAGAAGTGGATACCCGTAGAGGGATCGATCCGGACATTCCATCCTCTGAACCTGGTATCCGGGTAATGCCCGATGATCTTGCGTATATTATCTATACCTCTGGTTCCACCGGTACTCCCAAGGGGGTAATGATCGAACACAGTTCCCTTTGGAACTACATGATGTGGCATCGCAACTACTTTGACTTCACCCCGGGAGACATAACCCTCCTGAAAACGCCTTTTACCTTCGATGCCTCTCTCTGGGAGTTCTTCGCACCTCTCATGACCGGGGGGTCTATTGTAATCCTTGAACCCGGAAGTGATTCCGACATGGAACATATCGCCGGGCTCATTAAGACCCATGGTATAACCATGCTCAACACCGTCCCGGCCTTCCTGGACTCCCTGCTGGACCTTGCAGCACCTGGTGACCTGGATTCCCTCAGGAACGTCCTTTGTGGTGCTGAGGCATGGAAAGTATCGCTCCTGGAAAAATTCAACTCCCGGTCGACCGGGACTCTTCACAACGTATACGGCCCCACTGAGACCACCCTGGCAGTTACATGCTGGAGTTCACCGAAAGAAACCCTTCCTCCTGCCATCCCCATGGGAGAGGCCATAGCAGGGGCAAGACTCTACATCCTGGATGAAAAAATGAGACCCCTCCCACCGGGTGTTCCCGGAGAGCTCTACGTGGCTGGCCCCGGGCTTGCGAGGGGTTACCTTAACAGTCCTGATCTTGAGAAGGAAAAATTCATCATCCCTGAAGGGCATCCTTTTGAGGAAAAGCGATTCTACCGGACAGGGGACCTTGTAAAGAGGCTACCCGGGGGAGATCTTGTTTTCCTCGGCAGAGTTGATGACCAGGTAAAGAT
>JAFGMB010000242.1 GCA_016927765.1 Synergistales bacterium | reverse complement strand
ACTCTTGACAAAGATGATGAAAAGATTTACTATCATTCAGAACTTTCGAAAAAGTAGACATTGTTGTACAACTAAAGGTCTACGATTTAA
Organism: Synergistales bacterium; assembly: GCA_016927765.1. Classification (GTDB taxonomy): domain Bacteria; phylum Synergistota; class Synergistia; order Synergistales; family JAFGMB01; genus JAFGMB01. Next base: position 3,256 of record JAFGMB010000242.1, on the reverse strand, counting down.
TCCTTCCTCTCACAATAAGCAAAGGGGGCTTTTAAGCCCCCTTTGCTTATTTCTGTTCAGGCGCTTTCCTCGATCTCACCGATCTTTTCTTCAAAACCGAAGACCGTGCTGTCGATCTCATCGATGGCTGAATCAAGCTCCCTTATACCACTGAAATAATAACCTTCCGGGAGCCTGTTGGAATACCTCTTGACCTTGAGAAGGGATTGAAGGAAATTCCGCTCGTAGGGAGAGAGGATCTCTGCTGCGATGAGGGCATGAGGGTTGGGTTCGGAATAAAATAGATGGGCCATTTCAAGATTTTCATCCACATCCATTTCTTCATACCATATATCCGCCAATATTGATCGGAACCTGCTTCTTTCCTGTGAGGATACAAGATGCCTTACGGCAAGATCTATCTTTTTCAGGTCATACCTGATCTCATCCTTGATAATGTGAGGGTTCAGCATGGGCAGGGAGTAGGAAGAAATATAATGAGCTTCTTCCTCTATGGAAACCTCTCTCCGCAGAAGTTTTCCGTAGGCAGGCCGCAGGTTAACGCAGGCACCTTCAGGTTTTTCCCTGACAAGTTTCTTGAATTCCCATCCGGTGTTGAACCTCTTCTGTTCACAGGGAGAATCTATAAGCCACGTGACATACCCTGTGTCGAAGAGTCCTTTTCTACCAGCCCTTCCCGCCATTTGGGAAAATTCGTTCTTAGAGATGGTCTTCTCATCGTGATACATTACAAGTTGGGCAAAAACTGCGTACTGGGCAGGTAAATTAACCCCCAGGGCAAGAGCATTGGTCCCTGCGACCACATCAAGGATCCTCTCCCTGAAGGCAGCTTCAACGAGAAGTTTTTCCTTTGGCAGCATTCCTCCATGATATATCCCGACTCCCCTCAGCAGTGGCATGGGAATAGTGTCCACTCCAAGTATCCTTGAGATCTCGTAGAGTCTGTGTCTCTGCGGGGCTTTAACTCTCTTTCTTTTCCTGGCGAGCCTGAAAGCCAGAAGAGAAGCCCCTTTCTGCGAAAAAACGAATATCAGGGCGTCGTGTATCCTTTCAAGCCTGACTCCCCGTTTTGTATGGAACACAAGTTCAGTTACCCTGTCATGATTTTCAAAAACGGTGAAATCCAGCCCTGTTACCCTTGAGAGGTAGGTGCCCACGGCATGAGTGCCTCCAAAGGTAGCGGACATTACAAGGACCCTTGTAGAAGGGTGGGTGTTCCTGATTCCGTCAATATAAGCCCTTGCTCTGTGGGGATCTGTAAAAATATAATGGAATTCATCGATCACAAGTTTCTGGTCAGGCCGTTGGCAGTATTTCAGGGTATATATTTCCTGGGTGCAGCAAAGGATCCTTGCTCCGGTATTACGTTTGAAATCCCCTGTCTCGATCCCGACATCAAAACCCAGCCTTCTCAGATCCAGGTATCTTTCGTTACTAAGTGCTTTTATCGGTGCTGTAAATATGATCCTGTCCCTGGAGGAGAGGTTCACCTTTCCTTCCTGATCAAGTATTCCTGACCATAGATAGGCCACAAGGGTTTTACCTGATCCGGTTGGAGCAGAAAGGACTGCATTTCTGTCCCTGATGCCCTCGAAGGCTTTCAACTGCCATGGATAAAGATCGAATTTTCTCATTCCCTGTACCTTCCTGCCTTTCATTAATCGGAATGGCCCTGGACAGGGCCATTCCTGTTGTTCGCCAATTTTTGTCATCAGTTTTTTACCTGAGTTGATCTGCCTGATGGGATCAGCAGTGGCCTCCTCAGTTGATGGAGTGAGGGATGCTCACAAGTTCCGGATCCTCTTCATGGGAGGGATACAGCATCTGGGCATATTCCCCGGGGATACAGGACCATATCTGGGTCGGTATCCTCAGCGTATCCTCCTGGAATTTTGCCATCAACGGCTGGTCCCAGAGTTGATCATCAAGGATAGCCTCTGCAAAGGAATCTCCGAAAACCACCCGACCGATATTGATGGCTGCGTTAATATCCCTGTTTATGACATTTCCCGAACTGCTGAGATACATTTTTCCACGAAGGTGGCCTGGTCTCGATTTTCTCCTCCACCTGTTATTCCCTGCATATTCTATCTCTTCCAGTGCCAGGGCATCTATCTGGCTTGTAAAGGATTCATCTACCAGGCGGACTTCTATTCTGGCAAGAGAGCACTCGAACCTCAGGTTGTTGACAAGTTGAAGGGAGATATTCAGGAAAGGGTTATCCCTGAGAGATTTATAGCGTATCTTGTAAGGGTTTTTAATTGATCTGTTACCCAGGGCCACAGATCGGATCCCTTTACAGAGACAGTAGTCTATAACATAGTGACATCTCTTCTCGAGGTAGGCATTGATAGAGGTGAGTTCTTCGCGAAGAGAGGAAGGAGCTTTTTTCGCCAGGGTACGTATTTTTTTCATCCGGGATCTTTCAAGAGTATTGGGGACCAGAACCGGCCTGGTATTAGGAACGTTCGTTACCATGGCAAAAAGGAATCTTTCGCCCATATCGATAGCAAGTGCAGGATTCTGGTTATTTCGTGGCATGACCATCTCCTCCTTTCGAAGTTCCTTTCGGTGGTTGATCAGAGGCTACAAAAAAGAGACGGCAAGCCGTTCTATCGACCTGCCGCCTCAAGGTATTAAGGGAATGATCAGTTTTCCATCTCCGCTTTCCGTCATCGAGCCTGCTCCAGATAGCATTTGCCGACCAGCTCCTTGAATGGCTCTCCTGCAGCTTTTTAAATGGATACATTCTATACTAAATATAGTGTCTAATTGTGTTCTGGTCAAGTAAAAGACACTAATTGTGATATTTTCTTTACAAATATTCCATAAATGGACCTCTGGGTCGGTTTTTTGGGCCAGAGACAGGTTTGGCTGAAATGTACATTTATTGAAAAGACTTAAGGAGATCATAGATGATACTTTCATGGGAACTATCATGTTTGAAGGGGCTTTCTCGTGGATATCCCCTGGCTTTTACCGGTTTCTAACAGGGTGAATGCTCTATCATGGCCCACTATCAGAGCACTCTGATAAAATATAATATTAGGGCCGGTATAGAGTTGGTATGGAGGATTCCCGATCTGATCCTGGTTCATTGCCAATATATGGAGAGTGAGATCAGTGATCTGGATTTTCATTTGGATGACCTCGAATGACTATATGGCAAGATTTGTATATATCTTGCAACCTGATCCCCTGAAATGCACGTGGGGCAATTATTTTATTTAGCTTCAAACATTCGAAACGGAAGATT
>JAFGMB010000241.1 GCA_016927765.1 Synergistales bacterium | reverse complement strand
CCACGGGAAACCCTCTTTTCTATGAAAAACGAAAGATCTTCCTAAGCCCTGCAAGCAGACGCCCCTTTTCTTTTTCTTCCAGGTCAAGGAAGGGAACATCCACACCCAATAATCTGTTTGAAATGTTCTCAAATGCTTCTCTGGCTTTTGATTCAGTTCCAAAAGACAATGGCTCGCCGCTATTTGTTGACCGGATCACAGAGGTATCCTCTGGAACGATCCCTATCAGTTTAACAGCAAGCACATCAAGAACATCTTCAACCTCAAGCATGTCTCCCTCTTTGACCAGACTTGGTCTAACCCTGTTTATTATCAGCCGGATAGGTGATTTCTGCATGGATTCAAGCATGCCGATGATACGATCAGCATCTCTTACAGCGGAAATCTCCGGAGTTGTAACTACCAGGGCTTCATCTGCTCCTGAAGCAGCATTCTGGAAACCCCCTTCAATACCTGCAGGTGAATCCATTAGTACAAAATCAAATTCTTTTCTGAGTTCTGTACAAAGTTCTCTCATCTGAAGCGGATTAACTGCATCCTTTGTCCTGGTCTGAGCCGCAGGCAGGAGATAAAGATTATCTACCCTTTTATCCCTCACCAGGGCCTGTTTAAGTCTACAGTTACCCTCGATCACATCAATAAAGTTATAGACCACCCTGTTTTCAAGCCCCATCACCAGGTCCAGGTTTCTAAGCCCTATATCAGCATCAACTGCCACAACCTTATAGCCAGCCTTGGCAAGGCTTACAGCAAGATTGGCAGTGGAAGTTGTCTTGCCTACCCCACCCTTACCTGAAGTAATCACAATTACTCTGGAATCCAAAGCAAACCCCCCATTCAAAAAAGTCCTTTATATCGATAATTCTGTTATCCTTAATGATGTACCATTGGAAGAAAGTATTACCTGCTTACCCCACCATTCATGATCTTCATTCAGATAAGAATTAACCATACCACCTAATCTGACCTGTTTGGCTTCAAGGGAGAACACAATAATTATTTTGTCATTACCCGAGTTGATCCCCCCATGGGCAAGCCCCTTCAGTTTACCGCATACTAAGATATTACCTGAAGCTACAACCTCTGCACCATCATTGATATGTCCAAGCACGATAACGTCACCATCGTGCTCTATCCTCTGGCCGGACCTTAAAGAATTCCTGATGACAAGGGTTTCCTCTCTGCCTGAAGGTTTTATGCGTTTCTTCTCAACACCACTGGATCGGAACCCAAGTTTCTGGAAAAGCTCTCTTGTCTTTTCATTGCTACTCTCCCATGAAGAGATGGAGATATCTCCTCTTTCAAGGCATTTTGACAGAAATTTCATAAGAAAGTCCTCATCAATGATACGCTCACCAAGGTCGATGACGATATCCACTTTTTCGATCAGTTCGGAAGCCTGGTCCAGGGTTAAAGAAAGTTCGTCCCAGAGCTCTTCTTCCATGTTTTCCGGGATTATCACTTTCAGTCCCTTGCCACTTCCTTTCAAGGTAATACGGGGATGTCCTGTTGAATTCCCTGCCAAGATACTCTCTCCTTTCGACTCCATGGCAACTATATTTTTTCAGACTGATGCAAAAGATAGGAAAGAAGTTCCCCCACGATAGGGGCTGCAACCGTACTTCCGTGTTCACCAGCCTCCACCATTACCACAGCAGCGAACCTGGGGGCATCTGAAGGCGCATACCCTGCAAAAAGAGCATGGTCAGGACCATGAGGGTTTTGTATGGTACCCGTTTTTCCTGCAATGGAAACATCGAACTGACCCGCAGCCGCACCGGTACCTTTCCTGACGACTTCTTCCAGGCCTTTTTTAACCAGCCTCAATTGAGTTGTATCCACTGGAGAAATTCTTGTCTCTGTAAAGTGATCTTTTGCTAGATGAGGTGTGATAATTTTACCCTCATTGGCAATATATGCGTACATCCTTGCGATCTGGATCGGGGTCATTAGGAGAAAGCCCTGACCGATGGAGTAATTTACAGTATCCCCAGGGTACCAGTTCTCTCCAAGATTTTCTTTTTTCCAGTCTCTACCGGCAATATTTCCAGACAGTTCACCGGGAAGATCGATCCCAGTTGGAGTACCTAAGCCCATAATAAGTCCCCATTTTATCAGATCATCTATCCCTACTTTTAATCCCACCTGATAAAAATATACATCACAGGAATCTTTAAGTGCATTGACAAGATTTACACTTCCATGTCCATATTTCTGCCAGCAACGGAATTGTCTGTCTCCTAACCTGAACTTTCCAGAGCAGTAAAATCTGGTCGAAGAAGAAATAACACCCTTGTCCAATGCTGCAAGTGCTACCAGGGGTTTAAAGACTGATCCAGGAGAATATAGACCACTGATAGCCCTGTTCATCATGGGTTTTTCAGGATCATTCATGAGGGAACGCCATTCTGCTGATGAAACACCCCAGGTAAGGGGATTATTATCGTATACAGGTGAAGAATATAGCACAAGGATCTCACCGTTAGTCACATCAAGAGCTATTGCAGCACCCCTTTTATCCTGAAAAAGCCTGCTTACAAGATTCTGCGCACCAAGATCAAGCGTCAGGTAAAGGTCCTTACCTTTAGTAGCTGGAGTTATATCCAATGTCTTGATCTTTCTTCCCCTGGCATCTACCTCGATAGCCTGTTCTCCTGGAAGACCACGAAGTTTCCATTCATATTGTCTTTCGATCCCATTTTTCCCGATCAGATCTCCTCCGGAATAATCATATTCAGAAGTGCTCTTTAACTCTTCAGAACTTATCTCCCCAACATATCCAAGTGCATGAGCTACAAGCGGACCTGCCGGATAGCTTCGGTGACTGACTTTCAAGGGAAAGAGCTGTTGTGGGAAAAGAGGGTCTCCAACAAGATCTATCATTTGCGGCAGAGTCAGGTCCTTCAATAAAGATACAGATCGATAAGGGACAAGATATTGTTGCTCAAGTCGGTTTTCAAGGTCTTCCCGGGTTATTGGAATACCGTGAAAATTTAGGAGCCTGGCAAAAGAAGGGATCAGGTTATGTTTCTTTATATCCAGTGGATAACCCATGATATTAAAAGATTCAAGGTTGATCCCCAGAGGGGCTCCATTTCTGTCGAAGATCTCTCCT
>JAFGMB010000240.1 GCA_016927765.1 Synergistales bacterium | reverse complement strand
GTTTCATTACCGGAGAAGATGACAAGGATTACTTTGTCCATTTCAGCGCAATCAATGTCGATGGCTTTAAGACCCTTGATGAGGGTCAGAAGGTCACCTTTGACGTTGAGTCCGGCCAGAAGGGACCTCAGGCTACTAACGTAACGCCTGTGTAGGACACTTCCTTTCAGCTGGAGTATAGATCTTTACACTCCCTGTTTCGAAGTAAACTGAAAAAAGGCGGGCATATATGCCCGCCTTTTTATTTTCCCTTTCCCAGTCCTACCTTATTGTTCCAGCCTTTCCCGCTCTTTTCCCGAGATCACTTTTCCTATCCACCACGAACCTGCAATGGAAGTTATGGGTACTGTAAGAAGAAGTCCTGCGGTTCCGGCAAGGCCCTTGATCAATTCGGCAGATATCATCGGATCGTTAAGGATGCTCCATGCCACAGGGACAGATTCAATTATCAGTAGAGATATCACCAGGGAACTTCCGAAATACGCAAGAATGAGCGTGTTTATCATACTTCCAAGGATATCTTTTCCTACATTCAGGCCGGCTTTCATTAGTCTGCTGGCCGAGATCCTGTGATCATATTCATAAAGTTCGCTCATGGATGAGGTGATGGATATGGCTACGTCCAGTACAGCTCCGATGGATCCGATTATAACGGAGGCAAGAAGGATACCTTCCAGGTCAAGATCAGGAAAAATGCTCGCAAGAAGGGTCCCCCCTTCCATGGCAAGTCCCGATACCTGCCAGAGAAATATGGACATTCCACCAAGCAATGATGCTGCAATGGCACCTCCAACAGCCCCAATGAAAGCCACTGGCCAGTATCTCGCCTTTTTAAGGACCAGCATTATAGTAAGTGCCGATATACCTCCAACACTCATGATAGCTGTCAGCAGTGGGGAGTGGCCCGCCAGGATCAGGGGGAGGGAGACCTTTACAAGCAGGAACAGGGAAAGAACAAGTCCCAGGAGAGCCCTCGTGCCGGAGATACCGCTGGAAAGACAGAGAAAAACCGCCATACCAACAATTGAACCAACTACGTGAGGGAAACGGAACCTGTCACTCAGAGAGAAGGCCGTATGCCCATCGTCGAACCTGTCCGCTACAAGAATGTAAGTGGCTCCCTTTACAAGTTCGAGTTGACTTCCTGACAGATGTTCAGCTTCTACCGGAAAGGTTTCTCCTTCATGTTCCCCGGTCAGGAAAGTTACTATCAGTTGATGTCTCACTGTTTCCCACCCTGTTTCCTCCAGGGAAGTATCTTCCTTTTCTTCAACCAGTTGAAACCCCTGGAGCCTTACAAGCCAGGTATCTTCATAATCCCAACCTGACGTGACGGCCTGCTGAGAAAGCCGGGATGAGAGAAACCCGGATAACAGAGAAAGGACCAGGAAGAAAACCAGGTGTCCCATCCTCCTTTTCATTTCTTCACCCCCGCTATTCTATTTCGACTGTGATCTCACCTGTTGACAGAGCCTTTCCTCCTACCAGTACCCGAAGTATTCTGTCTCCTTCCGTTGCAAGTTCCACGAAGATCTCGGAAGGCTTGTTCATGGAGTAACCCTGTTCGAAGATCATATTTCCTGTATTTTCCGCCCTCCCTTGCCGGAAAAGAAAGCACGCAAGGGCTCCGCTGGATGTACCGGTGGCAGATTCTTCGGGGATATCATATAGAGGAGCAAAATTCCTGCAATGGGCTGTAGATCCTGAAAGGGTCTCCAGGGTAAATACATGATAACCCACTGCGTTATATGTTCTGCTTAACTCAGAGACCATGAGATGGTCTGGATGGATCTGATGAAGGTCTTTCAGTGTCCTGACCGGTACGAGTATGTCTTTCAGGCCAGTTGAGACGATCTGGATGGGTAATTCCTCATTCAGCACATTCTCGGGTATATTAAGGCTTTCCGCTATTTCTGTGCCAGAGAGGACTTCGTAGAAGGAGGGTAAAGACTGCTCCATGAATACCCTGCCATCCTTACGGATATTTACATTCAACTGGCCAGCCAGGGTTTCCTGTGAGTATTTACCTACGTTTATGAGCCCTTTCATCAACATCAGGGAGTAGGTTGCTATAGTAGCATGCCCGCAAAGATCCACTTCTCCTGCAGGGGTGAAGAACCTTACCCTGAAATCGGCACACTCCGAAGATTCCACAAAAGCAGTCTCTGAAAAACCTGCCTTTGCAGCTACTTCCCTCATCTGTTCAGGAGAAAGATCCCCGGTTTCCAATACCACCCCGGCCGGATTGCCCCCTTCGCTTGTTTTTCCAAAGGCATTCAGGGTATAGACCTTGACCTTCATCTCCACAGCGCCCCCTTCTTTTTCTGTCCAAGGTTTCTCTGATGATGGAACATCATACGAAATGAATGGTAACATGAAACCATAGAAGGGGAGTAACATTTTACGACTCAGGAGGGCGGCTCCGTGGATATAAGGCAAATGGGCAGATCTGATCTGGATTTTGCCTCGTTCTGCACAGAAACAGAGGGATGGGACAGTGAGGTGCGTGAAGTATTCGAGGGATTCCACACATTCTTTCCCAGGGGTTGTTTAATTGCGGAGAAAGAAGGTAAGCCTGCTGGGATCATAGTAGCCACACCTTATATTGATCACGGATTTATAGGCGAGCTCATAGTACTCCAGGGGTATAGAGGACACGGGATAGGGACCGCCCTTTTAAGTAGAGCCCTCGATGTCCTTCGGGAAAGAGGTATCCGGACCATTCTACTGGATGGTGACCTGAAAGCGGTTCCCATCTATGAAAGAGGAGGATTTCGCAGGATCTGCCGATCCCTGAGGTTCAATGGATCAATTATATGTGAGATGAACGGGGCTATCAGGCCCATGTCGTTACGGGATCTTGCATTGATATACGATATTGACAGGGAACTTTTCGGAGACGATCGTTCTTTCTTCCTCGAGAAATGCCTGAGGAATTATCCCCGGTATTGCCTGGTGGAAGAGAAAAAGGGCAGGATCACGGGTTATCTTTTTGGAAGAAAAGGAAAGGGGCTGATAGTTGCAGGCCCATGGGCCGTCCTGCAGAGAGGTGACCCCATGGCGATGATGGAGGGTCTTTCTTTCGTGGCGAAAGGTATCCCTCTTCGGATAGGTGTCCTTGAAAACAACCTTGAGGCAGTGAGGTTAATGAGATCCCTTGATGGATTTCAAGAAGAAGAGTTCTCCTGGAGGATGGAATGGGGTTTACCCTCAGGACTTGGTGATAACCCCTGCCTTTTTGGAATAGGCTCTGCCGCCAGGGGATAACAGGAACCTTCGATCCTGAGAACCTATTCCAGGATCCCCCACCGTGCCCGGCATTTGCCGGATAAGACTCCTTCCTTTTCCACATGACTTTACATTTCTTTACAAACCTCCGGATAGTGGTTCTGAAGCTTCTTTTGATTAACCCTTCAGGGAGAGGGAATTTCTATTCATGGAATTTCCTGAAAATACCCTTGTAAAGCTGTAAAGAGAGTAATACAATTAAGCGTCATAAAAATGACCCGGAGGTCATTCAAGTCCATGTTCCCGGGAATATTCCATCAATGATCTTTTATTCTCCCTGGAAGGGGGATCCTGATGCAGAAGCTTTCAGAAAAGAAAAAGGAAATCGTTGAAGAGATGATGAAAGAGGCTTTCCAACATGCCACGTGCACTGTTCTTGAGGAATGCGGCTGGCCGGGACTTACCATGGAGAGAGTGGCCGAAAAGGCCGGTGTTTCCAAGGGAACGGTCTATAACTATTTCAAGGATAAAAGGGAACTCGTATGGTGTGTGATGGAAAAGCTCATATCTGATCTTGAGAAAAGGACCGGGGAGATCTTTCGGAGAAATGAAAGCTGTGCGGATGCTCTCAGGGAACTGATCAGGGAAGAAATGCTCAGCCGGAAAAAGAACGCGAATATCATGACCGCTTTTCTCCACGCCTTTCATGAGGAACCTGAGTTAAGAAAACGGATGTTCGACAAGCGGCACCCCTTTTTATCTCTTCAGGCAATGATAGAGGATCTCCTGGAAAGAGGGATGGAAAAGGGTGAATTCCGATCTATGGACCCTGTGGCCATGAGATCCATACTTAATGCTATCCTGATGGGTGTGTCCCGACAGTGGGCTGGAGGTCACCTGACCCTTGCTCCGGATGTCATGTCGGATTCCATAATTTCCCTTTTGACAGACGGCTTGATCATCAAAGGAGACGATAGACCATGAAGCTTACCAACACTGCATTGAGAAGGCCTGTTACGGTATTGATAGCACTGATAGCGCTGATCTTTTTCGGGGTCGTATCGATCTCGAAGATGGGCATGGAAAGGTTCCCGGACATCGATTTTCCCATGATCGCTGTTTCCACCTCCATGACAGGGGCCAGCCCCACGGTAATGGACAATGATGTGACCGACGTGATCGAGGAACAGCTCAACACCATATCAGGTATAGAAAATATCTCTTCCAGCAGCTACGAGGGAAGTTCCGTGATCCTTGTAGAGTTCGAACTCGGAAGGGATATCGATGCGGCAGCGGCAGATGTGAGGGACAAGGTCAACCTTGCCACCCGAAGCCTTCCGGATGAAGCGGATGCACCAATAGTACAGAAGTTCACTATAGGTGACAGACCGGTGGTTACCATTGCTGTTATAGGTGAGGCTCCCTACGAGGTGAGATCAAATTTCGCCGACAAGGTGGCCAAACTGAAACTTCAGACCGTCGAGAATGTGGGAAATGTAAGCACCGCAGGTCTGCAGGAGAGAGAGATAAGGATCTGGCTTGATCCTGCAAAACTTGAGGCTCGGGGGCTCCTTGTCAAAGACGTTAAGGATGCTATCAGTCAGAAACACATAGAGTTGCCTGCGGGAAGAGTGGAAACGGAGAAGACCGAACTTACCCTGAGACTGGAAGGGGAATATTCTTCGGTGGAAGAGCTTAAGACTCTTCCTGTTACATCAAGTGACGGAGCTGTGATACGTCTTGGTGATATTGCACGGGTCGAGGACGGTTATGAAGACCAGAGGACCATGGCTACCTATAATGGTGAGCCAGTGATCCTCCTTCAGGTCAGGAAACAGCGTGGAGCCAATGAAGTCCTGCTGGGCAATGCCGTTGTGGAGGTAGTGGAAGAGCTGAAAAAGATAACTCCCCGTGGAGTGGAACTCAGGGTTCTGTCAAACTCTGCTACCTTTGTGAAGGATTCCATGAAGGGTGTGGGTAAGGACATTATCATGGGTGTTATGCTCTGTTCGCTGGTGATGCTCCTTTTCCTTCGGACGATTCGGGCAACTTTCGTCACGGTAGTGACCATACCTGCCTGCCTTCTGGGAAGCCTTATAGTCCTGCGTTTCGCCGGAGTCACAATAAACAATATGTCCATGCTGGGTCTCTCCCTGGCGGTGGGACTGGTAGTGGACGCCACCACGGTGGTCCTGGAAAATGTTCACCGTCACCAGGAACTGGGTGAAAAACCTTTCAATGCTGCTTCCATAGGCACATCGGAAGTTGGTTTCGCAGTCCTCGCAGGGGCTGCCACCACTGTGGCGGTCTTTGGTCCGGTGGCTACAATGGAGGGGATAATAGGGAGATTCTTCTTCGCCTTTGGTATCACTGTGGTGACAACCATCCTGATATCCCTTAGTCTGTCGCTGACCCTTACTCCTTTCCTGTGTTCGAAACTCCTTCAGCATGACAGGCCAGGAAAGATAGGCAGGGCCATAGAAAGGGCTTTCCAATCTCTCGAGATGGGATACAGCAGGGCCCTCAATTTTGCTGTTCATCACAGGATCATCCTGGTCGCAGTGGCTATAGCTATATTTTCCCTGGGTATGTTCCTGGCATCTCAGCTTGGAACAGGGTTTTTCCCAACCGAGGACAGTGGTGATTTCTCCATAGATGTGGAACTGCCCCTTGGGGTATCAGTAAATGAGAGCAACAGGATCCTTCAGCAGATAGGTGAACTGGTGAGGGAAGAGCCTGAAGTTGACTATACCTACGCTTCCATAGGTGCAGGGCGTGGTGGGGAGGTAAACAAGGGAGAGATCAATGTTTACCTGATCCCCAGGAATGAAAGAGTATCCATGTTCGAGATAATGAAGAGAATGAGAAGAAAACTATCCATTTTCAGGGACGTGGAGATCAACCTGGGAACCCACGGTGGTGCAGGGGCTACGTTGACACTGGTTGGATCCGACACTGAATCACTGGTGGCGGTTGCTGAAAAAATGAAAGCTGACCTGGAAAAGAACCCTGGCCTTGCTGACATCCAGACAGATATCAGGCTTACCAAGCCAAGGGTAAATATAAGCATTAACAGGGCCCTGGCCGATGACATGAATGTAAATATCAAGAGCCTGTCCGAAGAGATGCAGGCATATTTTGGAGGAGTCAAGGCAGGTGTATTCAAGGACCAGGGTTACAGGTACGATATCAGGCTGATGGCGGAAAAGGACCTCAGGACCAAGCCTTCAGATATCGACAACATCCCCGTAAGAAACGGGAACGGAGAGATCGTAAGGGTACCCGGAATAATTGAAGTGAGCCAGGGATCGGGACCGAACCTTATCAAGAGGTACAACAGGCAGAGATCACTGACCATTTCAGCCAACACCGTGGATATCTCCATGGGGGAGGCTATGGGACTTGTGCGTCAGAGCTTCATGAAATATAAACCAGCTGACGGAAGTGTAAATGCCCTTGTCACAGGAAGGTCCAAGCATATGGCCAAGAACTTTCAATACCTGATCAATGCAATAATAACGGCAATTATCCTGGTCTACATGGTAATGGCGGTACAGTTCGAATCCTTCCTCCATCCCCTTACTGTAATGTTCTCTCTTCCCATGATGACTGCCGGAGTTTTCGGCATGCTCCTTCTTACTGGTAAGGAAATAGACGTAATGAGCCTGATGGGTATCATCCTGCTTGTGGGTATAGTGGTTAACAATGCCATCCTTCTGGTGGATTTCACCAACCAGCAGAGGGATAAGGGCGTGGATAAGGTAACCGCTGTTCTCCGGGCGGGTCCCATGAGGCTTAGACCTATCCTTATGACGGCCATATCCACCATGGTGGGAGCTTTGCCCATAGCCCTGGGGTTAAGTGAGGGAGCTGAGGTCAGGCAGCCCATGTCCATAGCTGTTATCGGAGGGCTTTTCACTTCCACAATTCTCACTCTTCTGATCATACCAACAGCTTACCTTATAGTTGACGATTCGGCTGAAAAGGTTGCTCAATGGTGGAAAAGGCTACGAGGACAGCCAGTGGTAATGGAGGATGAAAAAGAGGTGTCCAGAGAGAGGGCCCTCGAACCTGAAATGGAATTTTCGGGAGGTAAGTGATGTTCAGGACCAGATATCTTTTTTTTACAGTTATTGTAGTATTATTCATCACTCTGACAGGTATAACAACATATGCGGGGGAAAGCCTTACCCTCAGGGATGCCATTGGGATCGCCCTTGAACGTAACCTGGACATACTTTCCGCAAGACAGGAAAAGATCAAGGCCGAAGGGCTCCTGAAGATCGCCCGAGGAGCCTTCCTTCCTGCCCTTTCAGCAGCAGGGGAGTATACCTGGCAGGAAGAGACCTCTACCAGGCCTGATGAAACATACGGCGGAGACCTTTCCATCTCCCAGTCCATATATATGGGGGGTAAATTACGGGCTTACAGGAAACAGGCAGACCAGAACCTTGTCATAGCGGAGAGTACCATCACCACCACGGAAGAGAAGGTTATACTGGATGTTTATTCAAGGTTCTACGGGCTTCTTCTTGCCCGTGAGAACGTGAGAACTGCAGAGGATGCCCTGACTTATGCTGAGGACTATGCGAATGAGCTCAGGGAGAAAAGAGAGGTGGGGCTGGCCACGAGCCTGGAGGTTACCAGGGCAGAACAGTTGCTTTTGAGTAGCAGGCAGGATCTCCTTGAGGCGAATAATACCCTCAAATCCTCTCGGGTGTCATTCTTAGAGCTTCTGAGGATCCCTCCGGAGGAGGACCTGGAGATCAAGGGGGAACTGAATTTCCTGCCCGTAGATATTGATGCTGCAAGATCAGTTGCATTGGCACTCGAGAAAAGGCCGGAGCTGACAAATCTAAGAGAAAGGATCCTCTTCCAGGAGCAGAATATCGAGATAGCCAGAGCCGGTCTCAGACCCAATGTAAGTGTCAGCGGAACGTGGAGTTACGACGATCCGGCGAATGGTGGGACTGACGGAGACGATACGTGGTCTGTCAAGATGAAGGTGGACCTTCCTTTATATGACAATGGGATAACCAGGGGGAAAGTAACCCAGGAGGAAGCATCTCTAAGGCAGGCTCAAAATGCCCTTTCCAGCCAGGAGGATTCCATAAAGACCGAGATCACCAACCTTTTCCTTGACCTGGGCAGCGCTGCTTCAAGGGTTGAGGAAACCTCAAGTAATATGGAGCTTGCCATGGAAGCCCTGAGGCTTGCCGAGGTTGGTTACAGGGAAGGCGTGGGGATTCAGCTGGATGTACTGGATGCCAGAAGGGCCCTTACCCAGGCAAGACTCTCCCATTCAGCCGCGATAAAGGATCATCTCCTTATCCTGGCATCCCTGAGGAGAGCAGAAGGAAGACTGATAAGTTACTCCCTTAACGGGGAAGACTTCAAGGAGTGATCATCATGAAAAAAGCCTTTTTCATCATTCTTGTTGTTGCAATAGCAGCAGGAGGGTTTTTCTTCTTCGGTCCCATGAGGGACACAATGGAGAAGGACAACCCATCTGCTCCGGCCCCCGGGCAGGCCCCTTTGCCACCTGCCAGGGTGGAGGTCCTGAAGCTCGAACCCATGGAGACTTTTCAGAAAGGGTATAACGAGAGCAGTACCCTTGAAGCCATTGAAGAGGTGGTCCTTTATCCTAAGGTCAGCGCCAGGCTTGAAGAGCTGAAGTTCAACGAAGGGGACCAGGTCAGGAAAGGGCAGGTACTTGCAGAACTGGATCACAGGGATGTGGAAGCCCAGATAAATTCCATCAGGGCACAGATAGCGGTGGCAGAAGCCAGGCTTGCCAGTTCCAGGGCAAATTACTCAAATGCAAAAAATGAAGTGGAACGTTATCGCAAGCTGGTGAAAGAGGGATATGCCACGACCCAGCAGCTTGAGGCAAAGGAGACCCTTTTCCTTCAGGGTGAAGCTGATGTCAGGCTGTCCAGCGCTACCCTGGATCAGGCAAAGGCGGAACTTCAGAAACAACAGGTCCTTCTATCGGAGTATTTTATCAGGAGTCCCATAGATGCTACAGTGATAGATGATTATTCCCATACTCCAGGTGCCATGTTATCTCCTTCGGTCCCGGTTCTCCATCTGGGACGTATCGACAGGCTTAAAGCTGTGATAAAGGCTCCAGAAGCCCGAGCGACTCTTTTTTCACTGGGAATGAAAGCTACGGTATGTGTAGAGAGTATAAGGAATTGCACTATGGAAGGGGTAGTGTCGAAGATCTCTCCCCAGGTTGATACCAGAACCCGGACTGTCATTATTGAGGTGGAAGTTCTAAACAGCGAGAACAGGTTAAAACCCGGAATGTTCGCCGAAGTCTTCGTGATCGAAAAGGAAGTTACAAATGCCATCGTTATCCCGGATAGTGCCATCCATGAACAGGATGGGAATAAATTCGTCTTCAGGGTGGAAAACGGTGAGGCAAGGAAAGTCCAGGTCAGAACGGGTCTGGAGATGGACCTCCAGGTGCAGGTAACAGAGGGTGTCAATGAAGGGGATGCCATAGTCATATCGGGTGGAGAGACTCTCACTGATGGCGAAAAAGTATCTGTAGTAGAGTAAGTGTCCTTGTAACAGTCAGCTTGTTATATTCAAAGGAGGATGTGTGCAGGGACATCCTCCTTTATTGATGTAAAATCAGTACTCCTTGAGATCTCCGGCAATGACCTGACCTCTTCAGGATCCGGTCGACCTGGGGCAATATTGGGTATCCTCAATACTGTTCTGTTCTGCCGCTATTCCTCTTTCGTTGAAGAGACTATATTCATATTCCCCTTTACATTTCTTAACATTTTCCAACAGCACCTTAATGAAGGCTGGAGTAAACTGACTTTGCTACAAGAGATATTGTCATGGAGGCCAGAAATGAAAAAAGGAACGGTAATTCTTATACTCTTTATCCAGTTATTCTTCTCTTACGGTGCTTTCGGGCTGGAAGGCCAGAATGGAGATGTCAGCTCCCTTGACCTGGATGCCTGCATAGAGATCGCCCTGGCCAATCATCCGGACCTGAAAGCTGCTGAAGGGGAACTGAAAGGGGCGGAAAGCAGGATAGGCCAGGTTGAAGCTGGACTCAAACCCCAGGTGGGCCTGTCTTCGAGTTATACCAGACAGGCTGATTCCTCCCAGGGAGATGAGGATCAGTATTCGAGCAATGTAACATTTTCACAGGTGGTCTCTGACTGGGGAAAGACCGGTAGTCAGAAGAAGATCGCCGGCTTTGACAGGGATGGTTCAAACCTTGATCTTGACCAGGTCAGGCTCGAGGTGAAATACAACGTCGAAAAGGTATATTATTCAGTGCTTAAAGCACAGAAAAACATTGAAGTAGCAGAGGAAAGTGTCAATCTCTACGAACTTCACCTTAAAAAGGCAAGGGATTTCTACGAAGTGGGGAATGTCTCAAAATATGATGTTACCACTGCTGAAGTGGATCTCAGTAATGCAAGGCTGGACCTGATAAAGGCGAGAACTTCCCTTAAAACGGCAAAAGCCGAATTGAATAATGCCATGGGATTTCCCGATATGAAAGATTATGTGATAGTGGATGTAACGGACATTGTGCGATCCTCTCTTACACTTGATGAAGCCCTTTCCATAGCTATGGAGAGTCGTCCTGATCTTGGATCCTCCCGATTGCAGAATCTTGCTGCCGAAGAAAGTATTGTCCTTGCTCAAAAGGATAATGCCCCTTCGTTGTCTGCATCAGGCAGATATTCCTGGGGAGGGGACGACTTTACCGGAGAAGATGATTTTTCCATAGGTTTATCCCTTCAGATACCTGTCTATGACGGTGGCCTGAAAGCCGAAAAGGTGAAGGAGGCCAGGGCTGATCTTGAAGTAGCCCGTGCTAGGGATATCTCTGCACGCAATACTGCCCTCAAGGAGGTGCAGCAGGCCTGGATGGAATATGGTGATTCTCTTGAAACTCTTTCTACCGCCAGCGATGTGGTCAGGCAGGCCTTGGAGAACCTGGAACTTGCTACGGGCAGATATGAAGTGGGTGTAGGTTCCCCCATCGAGGTTGCGGATGCTACTGAAAATTACAGCAATGCACAGAACAGTTACTGGAACGCCCTTTACGAACATCTGATCGCATGGGCCACTCTGGAGAAGACCGTGGGAGGTAATTTGCAATGAAAAAATTCATCCTTTCATTCCTTGTGGTATCCCTTGTAGCTGGAGGGTTCTGGCTATTCAGGGGAGATAAGGAAAATGAAATGTCTATCGATACAACTATCGTAACCCGGGGTGACCTGGTAAAAGCGGTTTCTGCGACAGGAACCCTGGAAGCCGTGAATACAGTAAATGTGGGTACCCAGGTTTCGGGAACAATAAAAAAGGTCCATGTGGATTACAACAGCAGGGTCCGGAAAGGTCAGCTCATCGCAGAGATAGATCCAGACCTTCTCGAGGCAAATGTCAGAAAGGCGAGGGCAGATGTACTTGCCGCGAAGGCAAATGTCCAGGAGGCCCAGGCTACAGTGAATGATGCCAAAAGGACAAGGGACCGTACCAGGGAATTGCTTGAGAGGGACCTTATCTCCAAAAGCGAATACGATTCAGCCCAGACGGGTTATGAAACCGCCATCGCCCGTTTGAGTGCTGCAAGGGCTAATCTTGCCCAGGTCGAGGCGGACCTGAAATACAAGGAGATAACTCTCGGATATACGAAGATCACTTCTCCCATAGAAGGGGTTGTCATAGACAGGGCTGTGGATGAAGGCCAGACGGTCAATGCAAGCCAGTCGGCACCTACACTTTTCACTATTGCCGAAGACCTTACACAGATGCAGGTGGAAGCTGATATCGATGAGGCCGATATAGGCCAGATCAGGATAGGCCAGGAAGTTGATTTCACCGTGGATGCCTATCCTGATGCTTCTTTTGAGGGAAAGGTAGAGGAGGTCAGGCTAGCTCCAAGTACCTCCGAAAATGTGGTTACCTACACTGTGATAGTAAACGTGGAAAACCCTGATCTCATGCTGATGCCGGGTATGACTGCCAATGTATCCGTCATATCGGAGAAGAGGGAAAATATCCTCAAAGTGTCAAGTGCCGCATTAAGGTTCACTCCAGATCCAGGCCTTCTGGATCTGCCAGAGGGTTCCGCGGATGCAGCACCTTTCAGGGGAAGGAAGAGTGGATCCGGAGCAATTAGCTCTCTCTGGGTCGTAAGGGATGGCAAGTTTGAAAAAATTCCTGTAAAAACAGGTGTATCTGACGGGATGTATACGGAGGTGTCCGGTGATATCAGGGAGAACAGCGAGGTAGTCACTGGTGTTTCCGGGTCATCATCTTCAAGCGGGGGGAATCCCTTTGGCTTTGGTCGTCGTAGATAACCTTCACAAGACCTATTCCATGGGAGATGTGGACGTTCATGCCCTCCAGGGAGTCTCCTTTTCTGTGGAGAGGGGAGAGTTCCTTTCTATTATGGGGGCATCGGGGTCTGGCAAATCCACTCTCATGAACATTATCGGTTGCCTGGATGTCCCTACCGGAGGCAGATATTTTCTTGACGGCCGGGATGTAAGCCGCCTGAAAGCGGATCAGCTCGCGGACATCAGGAAATATACCATAGGGTTCGTCTTCCAGGGATTTAATCTTCTTCCCAGGATGAGTGCCCTGGAGAACGTGGAACTTCCCATGGTCTACAACGGTTTTTCTTCGACAGAAAGAAAAGAGAGAGCCATGGAAGCTCTCAAGGTGGTGGGGCTTGAAGACAGGGCTCTCCATCAGCCCCATCAGCTTTCCGGGGGCCAGCAACAGAGGGTTGCCATAGCTCGTGCGCTGGCCAATCAAGCCCCCCTCATCCTGGCGGATGAACCTACGGGAAACCTTGACACTCACACCAGTGAAGAGGTAATGAACCTTTTTTGTATGCTGAACAGGGAGAAGGGAAGGACCATTATAATGGTTACCCACGAACCAGACCTTGCCAGATACGGCAGAAGAGTGGTCACTTTCAGGGACGGACTGCTTATTCATGACGAGAAGGTGATGTCCGGATGATCAGTTTATTAGAGACCACCAGGATCTCCTTCAGGGCTCTTAAAGCAAACAAGACCAGATCAGCCCTGACCATGTTGGGTATAATTATCGGTGTTACCGCAGTGATAGTAATGTTCGCCGTAGGTACTGGGGCAAACAGGGAGATAGCTGCCAGATTCTCAAGCCTGGGAACCAATATTCTCATGGTAAGGCCTGGGGCAGATACCGGACCTGGTGGGGGATCTAGAAGTGCTGTTACAACCCTTATGATTGAAGATGCCTATGCTATTGAGGAACATTGCAATGCGGTGGCTTATGCTGCTCCAGTATATGGAGGGAGCGCCCAGGCTGTTTTCGGTAATGCCAATTATCCTGTCAGGGTTACGGGTACCACCATGGATTACTTTCCCATACAGGACTGGGAGCTGGAGTCGGGGCGTGTATTTACAGACCAGGATGTCAGAAGTGCTACCAAGGTATGTATCATTGGCCAGACCATTGTAGAAGAGCTTTTCGGCAATGAAGACCCTCTCGGTAAACTTATCCGGGTTAAAAAGGTGCCCCTGGTGGTGATAGGTATCCTGGAAGAACTGGGAGAAAGCCCCAGGGGAGATGATCAGGACAATGTTATCATCGTTCCTGTTACAACTGCACAGAGAAGGATGTTCAGTCCACAGAAAATGGGCAGTGTTTCCATGATCTCTGTGAAAGCTATTGATGAAGATAATCTTGATAAGGCCCAGAAACAGATCGAGGAACTCCTGTCGCTCCGGCATAAGATAAGACCGGGGGAGGAGAAGGATTTTACTGTAAGGAATCTTACCCAGATGGTGGAGACCGCTAAAAGCGCCACTAGAGTGATGACCTTGCTCCTTACTGCAGTGGCAGGAGTATCCCTTCTTGTCGGAGGGATTGGTATCATGAACATTATGCTGGTCTCTGTGACGGAAAGGACCCGGGAGATCGGCATAAGAATGGCCGTAGGTGCAAAGAGCAGTGACATCAGGTTGCAGTTCCTCGCGGAGGCAGTTATCCTTTCCCTTTTAGGTGGGGTGATCGGGATCATTCTCGGGATAGCAGGTTCAGAGATACTATCAGGAAGTCTCGGGTGGGCTACCGAAGTATCTGCTCTTTCCATTTCACTTTCCTTCGGTTTTTCAGGTTTCGTGGGGATCTTTTTCGGTTTTTATCCAGCCTGGAAGGCTTCTTTGCTTAATCCCATTGAAGCATTGAGATATGAATGATGAATGATGAATGATGAATATACCCGGTCTTTCGGGTTGTTTTGAGCGTGACAGTACATTTGAAGTGGAGTCCTAGGACTCCACTTCAAATGTACTTATATGGCATGATTCATCAGATCTTTTGAAAGACCAGGATCCTCCCCCTGGTTTCCACAAATCTGAATCCTGCCTTTTCAAAACTGTCCATTATCTTTTCCGACCTTCGGTGACCCTTTTCTAAAGATAAAATACCTTCCTTTTTAAGGACTCGTTCCATTTCCACCAGGAGATCATCCAAACCTCCGGCGATATGGCCAAGTCCGAAGAGAAATGCCAGGTCCATGGTTTCTGCAGAAAGTTTCGTGTCACAGGCATTGCATATTTTTGCGGTTATGTTGGAAAGCCCTTCCCTTTTGGTCTTATCCTTTACTCTTCTGATGAATCCCGGGTGCAGGTCCAGGGCGTATACATGCCCCTTATCTCCAACTATCCTTGCTGCAGGTACGGTATAGAAACCTGGCCCACACCCGACTTCAAGGACCTTTTGCCCATTGGCGAGACCTGCGGATCGGAGTTTCTTTAAGGGATCCTTGAAAAGCGTCAGCAAAGGGTTATCGTGCATGAATGTTATGGTCCAGTAAGCTATCCTTGACCTGTATCCCTCTCTGACCGCGGAATTTCTTCTCTCACTTCTTGTGCACATCATTTTTACTACCTTCCTTTCCTTTTTCTGCTCTATTCAGATCTTCACTATTTCCACCCCTGGTAAGGGACATCCATCCTCCTGTTCTGAAGACGGCCCATTCAGTGGCGAATTTTTCGAGTTCCTCCCTGGAAACCGGATGCAAGGCAGCTTCACGGATGGAATTAACATAGAAGGCTGCCATATTGTGGATGAAAAAATCAGAGATCTCTAAGTTTCCCGGGAGCATTTTTGAGATGTCAAGGATCATGGATCTCATGAGGTTCTCGTATTCCAGGACAAGGGAATCGAAATAGTGTTCCAGGGAAGAACCACCAGCGCTGGAAAATAGCAGGGCGAACTCCTCACGATGTTCCAGGATGAAGTTGACATGCCCCGTATATTGGGATCTCCGGGTTTCAAATCCCCAGTTTCTCCCACTTTGAGAAACATCGAAATCTTCCACTTCCCGTTTCTTGTCCTCAAAATAGGTTGTAACCGTCTTGACCAGTTCCCTGAAAAGCTCGTCCTTGTTCCGGAAATAACAGTAAATGGTAGGAGCAGTTATGCCCACACCTTCAGCAATACTTTTCATGGACGACCGATGGAAGCCCTTTTCGAGGAACATCTTTTTTGCGGTATCCAGGATTTTGCCCCTTATCTCCTGTTTCAGCACCTGCATTTACATTCCGCCTTTCATTCAATAACTAATGTCATTAGATATTGATATAATAACCGCATTTTCTCTTTTGTCAATACCTAATAACATTAATTATTACGTTAAGAATAACAGCGGACAAGATAGTTGTAATTACAACTGTTATGTGGTAGCATCCAGTTGTAATTACAACTATTGGATCCGGGGCCAGACCATTTACCGGGCCTTTTTACCCGAAGGAGTGTTTTTGTTGAGAACCCCGAGAGAAAAGATGCTTGCAGAAGAACCGATAACAAAACTGATCTGGAAACTTTCCCTCCCTGCCATGATGGGAATGTTCGTAAATGCCATGTATAACCTGGTGGACACAATTTACATTGGTCATGGGGTGGGACCCTTAGGGATCGCTGGGCTCTCGGTGGCATTCCCTATCCAGATGATAATGGGTGGAACTGGCGCCATGTTCGGGATCGGAGCGGCGTCGATAATATCTCGTGCCCTTGGGGCCAGGGACTATTCAAGGGCTGAGGATGCCTTCGGCAATAACCTTCTTGCTGTCCTGGTAATGGGATTCGTGGTAACGGGACTGGGAACACTTTTTCTCGATGACCTCCTGGTACTCTTTGGAGCCACTGAGGCTATCCTGCCATATGCCAGGGAATACCTGGGTATCATCCTATATGGTGCACCGCTGATAATGTTCACCATGTCCATGAACAACGTAATCCGTTCTGAAGGGTCCGCAAGGGTGGCCATGTGGAGCATGATCATTGCGGGTATGGCCAATATTGTTCTGGATCCCCTTTTCATTTTCACTCTGAATATGGGAATAAGAGGGGCGGCATGGGCCACGGTGCTTTCCAGGTTATTAACAGTGGGTTGGATATACTGGTATTTCCGTTTTGGCAAGAGTGCCTTGTCTTTTGGCCTGAAGTACATGAGACCAAGATTCCACATCCTCTGGGAAATGGTGACCATCGGTTTCCCCATGCTCATAAGACATGCCTCGAGCAGCTTTGTCTTTGGGCTTGTGAACCACCTGGCAGCGTTATATGGCGGTGATATGGCGGTAGCCCTTTTCGGCATCAATAACCGGGCGGTCTTTTTCTCAGTCATGCCCATGGTAGGTATCGCCCAGGGTATGCAGCCCATACTGGGATTCAATTACGGGGCGAAAAGGTTTGACAGGGCAAGAGAAGTGGTTAAAAAATCCTTTCTAATAGCTACGCTCTTTTCGGGGACCATATCTCTGATAATGATCTCTTTCCCGGAAGTGGTGATCAGTGTTTTTACCAACAGCAGGGAGATCCTTCAGATGGGTCCCCACGCCATGAGACTGATGACCTTCGGCCTGGTGTTCGTGGGATTCCAGATGATAGGAGGAATACTGTTTCAGGCCATAGGAAAGGCTGTCCCTTCTTTCATACTGAACACTTCCCGAAGCATCCTTATCCTGGTGCCTCTCCTGCTTACTCTGCCGGGATCTCTCGGCCTTGACGGTATCTGGATATCCTTCTCCCTTTCCGATATCTTTTCCTTTATCCTTGCTTTTATCATGGTATCCAGGCAGATAAGGACTTTCCAGGCACAGCATCTTGCCACCCAGGAGGTTTGATGGAATATGGTAAAGATTTCCCCAGGCAAATGGCTATCCCTGATCCACAGATGTCACAATGCTTTCGTTGACAGCCAGTTTAAGGACCTTGACATTGGGCATGGACCCAGGGCTTTCCTGATGGCTCTCTCACACCATGAAGGCCTTACCCAGGATGAACTGAGCAGCAGACTATGGATGGATAAGACCACTACCGCAAGGGCCGTCAAAAAACTTGTGGAATTCGGATATGTCAGCAAAGAGAGGGACCCTTTGGATAAGAGGTATTGTCATCTTTATATTACTGAAAAGGGAAGGGCCTTGATACCAAGGATAAGGCAGGCCAGGGAAAGATTTACAGAAATGATGACATCCGGACTTTCGAGGGAAGAAATGGATAACCTGATGGAATTACTGGAAAAAGTGGCAAATTGCCTGATCATGCACAAGGAAAAGGATTTTCAGACAGGCGAAGATCGATCCTGACATACCGGGTTCCCTTTCCGGTAATTTTCTATGAGAAAATCAGTGACCAGTCGGGATATTCTTCCGGGATACTGGTAGATCATGCCATGTCCGCCTCCAGCGATCCTTTCTATACGTGAATCCGGGATCCTTTCTGCCAGTATGTCGGAATTCTCGGAAGGAACCATTACATCTTCAGTTCCCGTCAGAAGCAGCGTTTTCTGGTGAATAGCCTTTAACCTTCCGTAAGACCCTTCCCAGGTCAGAATGGCCCTGGCCTGCTCTTTGACCTCATGGGGGTTCTCCCTGTAGACGCTGAGAGGGCGAGCGAGGAAGCCTTTCCTGAAGGATTGATTCTCATTAAGCCATTTTTCCGGGATCATCAACTCCAGAGCCCTTTCAGTCAGTTCCATGGTTGACCTTGAAATATCGAACATATCCTTTAAAACCTGGGGAGATGGAAGAGCGGCTTGAAGCCCTCCGCAACTTCCCGCATAGAGGATCAGCCTGTTCACCCTTTCCGGGAAATTCAGTGCCAGTTCCTGGGCTATGAAGCTTCCCATGGACCAGCCCATGACATGGGCACTTTTTATCGAAAGGGCATCCATAAGGCCTGCCGTATCATCAGCGAAACGGGGTATGCTGAAAGGCTCTTCCCCTCTGGTCGTGTTCCCGAGACCGCGATTATCGAAAAGGATAACCCTGAAATGTTCTGCCAGAAGGCTTACGAAATTCCAACCCCAGTAATCTCCCAACCCCGCAAAGCCCATGATCAGGACAAGAGGGCATCCTTTACCAGAGATAGCATATGCCATTTCAATATCCTGGACCTTTACTTTTCCCTTTTCAACTTCATACACCAGTAAGATCTCCTCCTTCTTATGACCAGGAAACAATATCAGAAAAAGCATTTTTTGCAATCAACTGGGCATTGCTGCTTATCTGTGCCCCTGCTTTTTCCATTACCTGTTACTGTTATTATCTTTCTTTCTGGTTTAAACTTATAAACTGGTTGAATTCGGCATCAAGATAAGGAGGAGTTCTGATGAAGACTATTGGAGTTATAGCGGGTGTGAGCTGGGAATCCTCGATAGATTACTACAGGATATTGAACGAGGAGGTCAGCAGACGCCTTGGGGGGCTTCATTCAGCAAAGATAGCCATGTATTCGGTTGATTTCGAGGAAGTGGAAGGGCCTCTAAGTGCAGGGCGCAGGCATGAAGCAGCGGCAAAGATCGTAGACGCCGGTAAAAATGTCCAGAGTGCGGGAGCTGACTTTTTTGTTATCTGCTCCAATACCATAGGGATGTTCACTCCCGATGTGGAAAAGGCTACCGGGATGAAGGGCATTTTCATCGCTGACGCAGTGGGGAAGGCCATTAAGGAGAAGGAAATGAAAAAAGTGGCCCTTCTTGGCACCCGTTTCACCATGGAAGAGGATTTCTACAGGAAGGTCCTCATCGAGAACTATGGCCTCGAACCCATGATCCCCGATACCGAGGGAAGAAAGATCGTTGATGACATCATCTGGAATGAACTGTGTGTGGGTATCATAAGGGATGAATCAAGGGAAAAATATGTCAGGATCATCGAGGACCTTGCGGCCCAGGGGGCTGAGTGCGCTGCCCTTTCCTGTACCGAGATCCCCCTGCTTATAAAGCAGGAGCATGTATCCATTCCTGTCTTCGATTCCACACTGATCCACTCCCTGGCCGCTGTGGACATGGCACTGGCAGACTGATCCTTCCTGAACTTAAATAGGCCGGTCAGTTTACTGACCGGCCTATTGTTTCTTTTGGATCAAGTTTTTTCAGAAGGAGCTATTTCTTTCTCATTGCCATGAATAACAGTGGGATCAGGGTAAATAAGGAGCTTAATGCATTTCCGCCGATATTACATCCCCCGTTACCAGAGCCAGTTTCTGATGAAAAGACCGGGCCGCTGGGGTCTACTATGGTACCGTTGACCAATCCGTCGGCATCACCGAAACCACCATCCTGGAAAGAGAGCTCCACGGATTTCATGTCGGGGGCGAAAACTGCATGATCAGTATAGTCATACCATCCCTCATCCCCAAGTTTGTACCATACCGTATCCATTGGCAGGGTTTCTTCAAAGAAAACAGTTATGGTAGCTATCGTTCCTTCAATTACCGTAAGATTGAAGCTCAGGATTCCCATGGAGAAATCTTCCGGCATGTTCCGTTCGTCAGGAATGTCAGTTTCCGGGTCAAGGAACCGGATGCTGTTGATGGAGTCAACATTATCACCTACAAGGATACTAACCTCACCGTACCCGTTGCCTGATTCAAGGACCTTCATCCCCTCCTGGATATTATCGTCAACTTCATTCCCGTCCAGGTCCAGGGATACCACCACTTCCTGGTCATCGGGGATGCCGTTGTCGTTCCCGTCATAAAGAGGATCCTCACTGGAAATTTCAAGGGTGCTGAAGGAATTTACTTCGGACCAGAAGGATTCTCCCCCATTAACGTCCGTATAACGGACCCTCAGGAAGTAGTCGCTGTTTTCCTCGAGCACATTGGGTGCTACTGTTGCATATGTCAGGAAGTAGTCGCTGGATAGTTCCCAGAGTAGGTCCTCATCGAAGGAAGTCTCGGAAGTGCTTATCTGCCACAGGGTAGAGGCATGCTCCAGGCTGCCGGGGTGAGAGTAGGCATCTGCTGACAGAGGCGCTTCCAGAGAGATCTCCGAATCGCCTTCAAGGGGAGATAGAATTACCGGTTTGTCTGGAATTGACAGGTATTCAAAGGGGCCAATGTCTGCGAGTAAATTCTCGGGTCTGGAGACACCCCTCTGGTCTGTGTCCGGGTAACCCTGTACATGGGGTATACGATCTATGGCAGGGCTTCCAGAGGGGAGAGGCAGGGTAAGAGTGGGGCCGCCATTATCTGAAAGAGATCCCATGGAGAATGGGTAGGAATATATGTCTGTCCCCGTAGAGAAAACTGGTTGTCCATCGGCAGGGCCTATGATGTTGTATCCCTGGGAAATTATGTTACCGGATTGAGTAATCCAGTTATCTCCCAAACCGTACATGGCAACATTATTTGCAAGGATAGAGTTTTTAAGGTTCACTATCGAATTACGATAAGTATAGAGACCTCCACCATGTCCGTCCGATACGTTATTCACTATGGAGGTATTGATAATATTCAGGACGCTGTTGTAGTCAGCCTGGATGCCACCTCCGTAATTGACATAACTCCCAGGAGTGCTTCCTGAGGCCATGTTGGAGTAGACAGTACAATTTTCAATCAATACAGTTACCAGGGTACCTGGGCTGGAAGAACCTGAACCGGCTTGAAATTCCAATCCTCCGGCAGTCCCGCCTATGTTGTTGAAGAATAGGCACCCGGTGATCTCAGAGGAGATATCGGCGCCATCCCTTCCGTGCTTGACGCCTCCTGGAGAACCCCCGTTATACATTACCGTGCTGTTCTCCATATGAAGGGGTGCCTCGCAGTAGATACCCCCGGCCCCAAAGGTGTCGGGCCCACTCTGGTTATATTCCACAGTACATTCATAGATTGCCAGAGATCCTCCCCCCTGATGGCATATACCTGCTCCTCCCATGCTCATGTAGCCCTTATCCCTGTTGTGGGAGACCAGGACCCTGTTGAGGGTTACGTCTGAGTCGGTTATGAGGAATCCTCCCCCGATTACGTCAGGGTACGTGTTTTCCCTGGGGTCTCCTTCTTTCACTGCAAGGTCTGATATGGAAAAGGTACAGTTTGAGATATTAAAGACCCTGTCATTATAGTTACCCGAGATCACCAGGTCTTCCATGCCCGGTCCCTGGATAGAAAGGTTTTTATTTATCTCCAGTTGTCCCGTAGTCAATGTAATGATGGAAGGTTGAGGGAGGAAAAAAATGATGATATCCCCTGATGCAGCATCGGCTATAGCCTGTCTCAGTGAGCCAGCCCCGGAGTCGCTTGTATTCGTAACGTTAAGGGTGGCGGCACTGGAATATGTGCTTGAAAAAAGTAGAAAACAGGTTACGAGAATGAATAAAACGCTGCAAGAGAAGGTTCTGTTTGGCATTCTGATATCACTCCTTTGTAAGGTCATTCTAAAATTCAACGAACCTGGTGGATCCATGATCATAAAGATGAATGGTCAAGAGGGAAATGGAGTCGATGGAAGGCAGGTCAAGAAAAGTTCAGTGTAATGAGCAAAGGAGACAGTATTATAGTAGATTCCCACCAGCAGGGCTTAAAAAAGAAAACTGATCATCAGGGAAGGGGAACTGCGCGACTCTTTCACCTCCTCATAAAAATGTATCAACAACTGGCTCAAAAACTCTTTCGCTTTCAATGGAAAATCAAAATACTAATTTGCCTAATTTAAGTATGCTTTGCTTCAATGTCAAGTTGAATACTGTATTGAAGGAAAAGTGTTACGGTAGAGACCCTTCTGGTGATCCATCTATAATACCAAGTACTTGGATCGACATTGGCTTTTTCCCATCCTGGTCCTTCTGTATGAAGGGTTTTTCATCGGATCTCCCCCAAATTGGCAAGCCTCGTTGAAAGTGGTATTTACAGGGAAATCTTACCTTTGAATATGTTGACATAAGAGAGGATATATATATAATCAGATATCGTATCCGATTTATTTTCCGGAGAGTTTTTATGCATTTTTTACCCTCCAGGAAAAGAAGGAAGGAGGGAGTTCCATGAGAGTGCCTACAATGGCGGAAGTTATAATGAGGGAGATCGAAAAGAGGGTTATGGACGGCTTCTACAGGCCGGGTCAGAAGCTTAACGTTGATGAACTTGCAAGGGATCTCAGCGTAAGCAAGACCCCGGTGAGGGAGGCCCTGGGAAGACTTGCAAGACAGGGTATTGTTGAATCCCAGCCCAGGATAGGCTGGAGAGTATCCCTTCTGTCCCAGGAGGAATTCCTCCAGTTCCAGGAAGTGAAACACCTTATTCGTTCATACCTGGCCAGGCAGATCCCCTCGTTTGTGAACAGGATAAATTTCGAGAAGATCGAGGCCATGAACAGCAATATGCATCATTTCACCAAAACTCGCCAGTTTGACCGTCTCCTTGAGGAAAATGACAAGTTCCACATGGAAATATTCAGCGTTTATCCCAATAAGGTCCTCCTGGAATACCTGGAGGAAGTCAGCAGTGCCATCAGGCTTCAGAGGATCTTCATGTTGGAGCAGAAACACCTTGATGAAAACAGTCCCCTCATCAGCGAGGCAGCCCAGGAACATGAAGAGATCATCGAGGCCCTGAAAAGAGGAAATGCCCTGGAAATAATCTCCTCTTTTGAAAAACACCAGATGACCATAAGGGAATCTTCCCTACCGAGTGAAGAACAATAAGGTACAAAGGAGAATTGATATGATAAGACCTGTTTATGATCCCATGAGGGGCAGAATGAGAGTAGCTGCCCTTGCATCGGGTTCCGGTAATACCCTCTGGAAAGCCCATGATCTTCAGATCAGCCTGGAAAAGACTTTTGAAGGTAGTCCCTTTGAAGTAGTAGCAGTTTTTTCGGATAATCCCGAGTCAAAAGCCCTGATCACAGCAATGGAAAGATGCATTCCCTGCCTTGGAATAGATATAAAGGATTTCTACGCCCGGAGGGGAAAGCCTCTGAAGGATCGTGAGGTCAGGGGTGAATACGATGCACTTATCATGGATTTCTTTGAGGAATATCAGCCGGATGTGATCCTTCTTGCAGGATATGTCTGGGCTACCACTGATACCATCATCGAAAGCCTGCCTGTGATAAATGTTCATCCTGCGGACCTTTCCATAAAAAGGGATGGGAAGCGCCTTTATGCCGGGGCCAATGGTGTCGGTGCAGCCCTTGAGGACGGAGTCTCCGAACTCAGGTCAAGTTCGCATATAGCCACGGCAGTACTGGACAGCGGCCCGGTCCTTGTGATAAGCCCTCCTGTTCCGGTGGACAGGCGAGACGGACTTGAAGGCCAGGAAAGGATGAAATATTACCTGAGGCAGGTCAACGACCAGTCCAGGGAAGTGGGTGCAAGGACCATATACGAAGTGAGCCTGGGCAACTTTGGTGTCGATGAAAAGGGGGCAGTCTGTTACAGAGGACATCTCTGTACTGATGGACTGAAATTCGAGAGCTGGGAACACTGCAAGCCCCTTTATGAGAGAGAGACGGGTAAACTGCTCAAACCTGAAAATGTTGCGGTCATAGGGGCTTCTTCCAAGCCAGGCCTTGGTAAAGCCGTCCTTAAGAACATCCTTGATTATGGCTTCCCCGGCAAGGTCTTCGGGATCAACAGAAAGGGAGAGGATGTCCTTGGGGTCAAGGGTTACAGAAGTGTAAAAGAGATAAAGGACGATATCGATCTTGCCCTCGTGACCGTGCCTGCTGAATATGCACCGGGAGTGGTTAGGGAATGTGGCGAAAAAGGAGTTCCTACCGTGGCAGCCCTTACAGCCGGCTTCAAGGAGATGGGTGAGGCCGGGGCAAAGGCTGAAGCGGAGATGATGAACTGGGTCGATCATTACAACATGCGTCTCCTGGGTCCTAACTGTATGGGACTTCTGAACACGGACCCCGAAGTCAGGCTTCATTCCAATATGCTCCAGACCCTTCCGAAAAGGGGAGGGATAGGCCTTATAACACAGAGTGGGGCCATTGGAGCGGCTCTTCTGGACTGGGCGGAAGATCTTGGATTGGGATTTTCCATGATAGCTTCCACCGGCAATCAGCCGGATCTTGATATCTGCGATCTCCTCCCCATCTTTGCGGAGGACCATGGAACGAAAGTTATCCTTGCATACCTTGAAATGATTCCTGATCCTGCCAGGTTTGAAAGGATCATGAAAAAGGTGACCCCGAAAAAACCGGTGGTGATCCTTAAATCCGGACGTACCGCTTCCGGAGCTGCCGCCGCGAGATCCCATACAGGCAGCCTTGCAGGAAATGAAAGGATCGCGGAGGCACTTATCCGCAAGACCGGTGCCATAAGGGCAAATACCCTTGAAGAGGCTTTTCTGCTTTCCTCCGCCCTGAGCAGGCTACCCCTGGTGATGGGTAACAGGGTGGGGATCATCAGTAATGCGGGAGGCCCCGGAACGCTTGTTGCCGATATGCTTGATGAGCTTGGTTTTGAACTTCCCCTTCTTCCGGAGACGGTCAGGAACGAGCTTGCCAGGGATATTCTTCCCCAGGCTTCCACTGCCAACCCCCTTGACCTTGTTGCCACGGCAGCACCGGAGCATTACGGGAAAGCCTCCAGGTTAATGGCTGAGAGCGGAATGTTCGATGCCCTTATAGTGATAATGGTACCTCCAGCGACCATAGAGACAGGGTTAGTTGCGCAGGCAATGATCGACTCCCTCAAAAGCATAAGCATACCCGTGTTGAGCTGTTTCTTCGGTCCTGGAATGGGGCTGGCTGGAAGGAATGTCATGCTTGATGGAGGTATTCCCTCTTTCCCCTTTCCGGAGCAGACTGCCCAGGTACTGCACCTTATGAGAAGACCTGCCTTGAATTCTTCAGGCCGGGAGGAACTTTCCTCCTTCCTTCTCCCCTCCAGGGATAGGGCGGGGAGCAGAAGGATCATATCGTCTAACAGGGGTTCCTTTCTTTCCCCTGAAGACGCTGAAAGCCTGATCGAGAAATACGGTTTTTCACTTGCCCGATCAGGGTACATCACTTCGCCTGACCAGATCCCTGAAATGGATCTGAAGTATCCACTTGTAGCAAAGATAGACCATCCCGAGGTGATACATAAATCCGATGCAGGCGGGGTGGTCCTTGGGATCTCCGACAGAGATGCCCTTGATAGGACGGTCCGGGACTTGTTGGAGCGGTTCCCTGGATCCAGGGGGATCTTGCTCCAGGAACAGGTTCGGGGAGAGATGGAGATCATCCTCGGTGCCAATAAGGATCCCCTGTTGGGCCATGCCGTACTTGTAGGCTATGGAGGAACCGGAGTGGAGGTCTTCGAAGATGTGGCCATCGCCCATGTGCCTTTTGGAAAAGAAGGGGCAAAAGACCTTCTGAGGCAACTGAAATGTTACAGGATCCTTGAAGGGCACAGGGGAAAGAAAGGGATAGACCTGGATAAACTGGCAGAACTTATACTGAGGCTGGAGGCAATGCTCCTGGACAACCCTGAGATCGAGGAACTGGACCTCAACCCACTGATCTTTGACGGCAGGGACCTTGTCGTAGCTGATTCCAGGATCAGGATCGAGGTGTAAGGAACACGGAAAAGAGAAACAGACATAGAAATTAAATATTTACAGGAGGTAATTAAATGGGATACAGAGAAGACGGAAAATGGTGGGTATCACCAGCCAATTACGAAGAGGAAGTCAGGAACACTTTCAATTTTCCAGAGAAACTGGAGATCCTTGATACTACCCTCAGGGATGGCGAACAGCAGGCTGGTATTATTTTTACCCGTGAAGACAAGGTGGCAATTGCGAAAAAACTCGCAGCCGTGGGAGTCCACCGGATAGAAGCTGGCACTCCTGCAGCATCTCAGGAAGATGCGGATGCCATAAAGGCGATCGTAGATGAGGGGCTTGACTCAAGGATCTTCTGTTTCTGCCGGAACATGGTCAAGGATATGGAGCTCGCTAAATCTTTGGGTGCTGACGGCGTGGTGGCAGAGATAATCGGAAGCGAACATCTTCTTAAGTACGGTAAAAGATGGACCCTCCAGCAGGCAGTGGATGCATGTGTGGAAGCCACCCAGGCAGCCCATGAACTGGGGCTCTATGTCACCTTTTTCCCTGCTGATGGTTCGAGGGCGGATATGAATTTCCTTATGGATATGGTCCAGGCAGTTGCAGAGGGAGGGCATATCGATTCCTTCGCTCTTGTAGATACTTTCGGCACCTTTTCTCCTGAAGGTGCTGCCTTTACGGTCAGGAAGTTCAGGGAGAGATTTGATTTCCCCATCGAAGCTCATTTTCACAGTGATTTCGACCTTGGGGTGGCAACAACCGTGGCTGCCATGAGAGCTGGAGCCCAGGTCGCTCACGTTACGGTCAACGGCATAGGCGAGAGGGCCGGAAGTGCACCCCTGGGTGCTGTAGCCCTTTCCCTGGAAGCCCTTTACGGACAGAATACAGGAATAAAACTGGAGATGCTGAAGGAACTTTCCGACCTTGTGGCCGAAAAATCCAATTTTCCGGTATGGCCCATCAAGGCAGTTGACGGTAACAGGCTTTTCGGTTGGGAGACTGGTCTTCCCTCAAGCCTGTGGATGAACTCCAAGGATACCAACCCACTGATAATGCTTCCCTATCATTACAGCCTTACCGGGCACCAGGAGCCTGAACTGTTCCTGGGGAAGAAAAGCGGCAAGGACAATCTGAAATACTGGCTTGACAAGGCAGGGGTTGAAATATCCGAGGAAGAACAGAAAGACCTTCTTCAGATGGTAAAGAACAGGTCCATCGAGCTTAAAAGGGATCTGAAAATGGACGATTTCAGGAGTATCATATCAGAGTACATCAAGGGATAAGGAAGGATGATCGAAATGAAAATGTCCAAGAGGTTTTCCAGCCTCCAGCCTTCACTCATGCTGAAGATCTTTCAGGCGGCAGCGAAGGTTGAAGATCTCTCCAATCTTGGAATAGGTGAACCTGATTTCGATACAGAACCTGATATCATCGAAGCAGCCACAAAGGCTGGGATGGAGGGTTTCACCCACTATCCGCCTGTACAGGGGTACCTGGACCTCCGTAAGGAAATATGCAGATACTGGAGCAAAAAGTACGGACTTCAGGCAGACCCCGAGGAAATTTTTATAACCTGTGGAGGTATCCAGTGTCCGGATCTTCTCTTCCAGGCACTTCTAGATCCTGGTGACGAGGTCATTCTGACCGAGCCCTGCTTCACCGCCTATTTCCAGCAGGTGGAATACAACGGAGGTAAGGTTGTCCCTGTGCCTTGCCATGAAAAGAACGGCTTCGCCCCAAGTGCCGAAGATATTGAAAAGGCCATTAGCCCGAGGACTAAAGTGCTCATGCTTAATTCGCCTTCAAATCCAACCGGAGCGGTGATCGACAGGAAGACCATGGAACAGATCGCCCGGGTTGCAGAAAGGCACGATCTTTTTGTCCTGTCCGATGAGGTATATGAATCCATACTGTTCGAGGGGAAGCACATATCCTTCGCAACACTTCCAGGCATGAAGGAAAGGACCCTCACGGTGGGAAGTTTCTCCAAGTCCCATGCCATGACCGGATGGAGGATCGGGTATGCCATAGGGCCCAGAGATGTGATCCGGGTCATGGTAACTCTCAGCATTGTCAAGACCTTCAGTGTCAATACCATGGCCCAGAAGGCGGCACTGTATGCCCTGAAAACACAGGACCAGAAGATCCGTGAAAGGAACGAGATCTATCGGGAAAGGGTCAATTACGTGGCCGGGAGGCTTAACAGGATGCCGGGGATAACCTGTCTCAAACCCATGGGGTCCTTCTACCTCTTCCCCAATATCACAGGTACCGGCATGGCATCGGAAGAATTCTGCTGGTGGCTCCTCGAAGAAGCTAAGGTGGCAGTTATCCCTGGGATATGTTTCGGGGAAAGCGGTGAGGGTTACGTGAGGATCTCCTGCGCCCTCTCCATGGATAAGCTCGCCAGGGCCATGGACCGGATGGAAGAAGCCCTCAGGAAGCGCCTCAGGTAAAACAGGATATGTCAGTTTGGACAACTACTTCTCCTTTTCCATAAGGATCTATCTAAGAGGCCGGTTTCTTTCGGCCTCTTTTTTCTACATGGCATGAGACTTGTAAAAAGTTCAAGGGTTCTACCCTACCACTCCATTGTCATGAAAGGGATCAGGAAGTTATATTGAGATTTCTGTTGCACTATAAACGATTTCCCTGCACAATTAATTTTCGGATAAATCCATATTCAGGGGGGTTAGATATGAAGGTAGTACAGATCGGAGCAGGGCTTGTAGGTCAGCTGATAGCCACCGACCTGAACCAGGACTTTGAGGTTACCGTGATTGACAGGAATGAACAGACCCTGGATGAACTGAGAAAGAAGTTGCCCGGAATAAAGACAGCTGTAGCTTCAGGGACAGACCCGGAAGAACTGGCACCAGTTTTAGCTGACGCAGACATAGTGACAGCGGGTGTCCCGGGAAAATACGGTTACGAGATGATGAAGTCTGTCATATCCCTTGGCAAGGACCTGGTGGATATCTCTTTCATGCCGGAGGATTTCGAGGATCTTGACGACATGGCGAAGGAGAAGGGAGTGACGGTCATACCGGACATGGGTGTGGCCCCGGGTATGTCCAACTTCCTCATGGGAAGGGGTTGTGCCCTCCTTGATGAGACAGAAGATGCCTACATCTATGTGGGTGGTATCCCTGCCAATCCACAGCCGCCTTTCAATTACACGGCCACATGGTCTCCCAGGGATTGTATAGAGGAATTCACCCGTCCGGTGACGATCATAAGGGATGGCAAAAAAGTTGTCCTTGAAGCCACTGAGGGGCTCCATTTAAGGGAATTTCCCACCCTCGGGACACT
The DNA here is from genome assembly GCA_016927765.1 of Synergistales bacterium. Lineage (GTDB taxonomy): Bacteria > Synergistota > Synergistia > Synergistales > JAFGMB01 > JAFGMB01. The sequence continues at coordinate 658 of JAFGMB010000240.1, read as the reverse complement.
GGAGGTATTCTACACCGACGGGCTCAGGAGCCTTGCAAGAAATCTCAAGGCGAGGAACATGGGGGAAATGACCATGAGATGGCCGGGACACGTGGAGCAGATGAGACTCCTGAGGACCATGGGCATGTTCGATGAAGAACCAAGGATGCTTGGGGGACAGGAAGTGATACCCATGGATGTCACAGCAGACCTGCTCTTTCCTCTCTGGAAAATGGAGCCCGAAAAAGGAGACAGGGACCTTACAATCATGAAAGTGGAAGTTAAGGGAATCAAAGGTCGTGACGAGGTGACCTACACCTGGGATCTTCTTGATTACTTCGACAAAGAGACATGGAACACTTCCATGAGCAGATGTACGGGACTTTCCTGTGCCATCTTCGCCAGGGCTTTACTTAAGGGGCTAATAGAACAAAAAGGTGTCCTGCCTGCAGAAAAACTGGCGGGTGATCATGAGCTCTATAGTTTTATCATGCAGGAGCAGAAGAGAAGAAGGATCAATTACGTGGAGACAGTCAAGGTAGTGAAGAATATCAGGTAGACAAATATTGCATCAGAAAATATGGAGCCGGGGGCCAAATTGATAATGGACCCCGGCTTTTTTTAAGGAAATAGCCATGGGAATCTTTTATTCTTCTCCCTCCAGGAGGTGAAGTGCGTC
>JAFGMB010000239.1 GCA_016927765.1 Synergistales bacterium | reverse complement strand
GATGATCTGAAACAGGCTACAGGGACCCAGGGCTATAGGCTTATTGATCTATAAAAAATTCCTCTCTCGTCACGGTCATCCCTCTTAAGCCTATTTCCCTTTCCATCAATTCAAAAGGCACCTGCATAGGCAAGACAACCCCGGTTTCTTTGAATTCACCATTCAGGATCAGCTGACAACCTATGCTGGCTGTAAAACCCACAGTTCTCTGCATGGCCGTAAATCCGGTTTCAAGGTCTCTCCTGTCGATCAACTGGTAGATAACCCTTTTGTTCTTACCTCCCGATCTCCCTCTAACGTCCATCCTTACGAGAGCCATATCCTGTTCATTCTCCCTGTAGAAGAATTGGTCCTGGGAAGCCAACAGGGCTGCACAGAATTCTGCCGGGACCACCTCGTAAGTACCTACCTTGACAGGTTTCTGACCAAGGAAACCACTTTTGGCCATTACTTCCCAGAAGGCCCCATGCCCCTCCCAGCGACATATATACCGACCCATTTCGCGGATAGTCTCTTTCAGACCGAACAGCTCTGCATAGTGGTTTGTATTTCCATTGGGGAAACATTCCAGGGTCCTTCCTATCTCAGGGACATCAAGGAGGTGCATGTTCTCCTTCGAGAACATCTCTCTGGCGGGAACTTCCCTGACACGACCTTCTGATATGACCTTGGCCGGGCGAAGATAGGAAAGCATGACCCCGATAATTGACCAGGTGAATTTGTATTTCAGTGGATTGTCTGCAAACTCTGGAGCCGGGAATCCGGCACCGTAAGAATAAAATTCAGATACCTCTTCGAATTCCGACAAGGCTTTTGCCCCAAGAACAAGATCCAGACCTGGATCCATGCCGAATTCGGTAAGAATGGTAATACCTTTTTCCTTAGCCTTTCCATCAAGTTCAGCAAAAGCTTTTCTCTGTTCGGCAACTTTCGCCTTGTCCTCCTCACCGGGGTTAACGTAATACATGCTGCTGACAAGATTTACCCCCAGATCTGCAGCAAGCTGTCCCACAGTAAATGCAAATTTCCCGGGAAGGAATTCCAGAACCACATCAGCACCTTTCATCAATCCTGATAACTGTTCATTATCAGCCGCATCCAGCCTGGAGGGTTTAACCCGTTGCGATGGATACTCCTTTAACAACACATCAAGATCCGGCCTGTTATCTGCAACAATGATCTCTGAAACATCACTCCTCTTGACCAGATCGTACAAAGCCGCCTGTCCCTGCATTCCATAACCAAGAATAACCACTTTTTTCCCTGTCAAAGTAAGATCCCTCCTACATGGATTCTTTTATGAATTTTTTAATGTATTCATTATTTCCTGCCAAAAAAAATGCAGCAGGATCTACTGCATTTTTATGAGCGCCTCATAGGTTCTCCGAATATGCTTGCACATCAATTGAGAAGCAAGTTCCGGGTCCCTGGCTTCTATGGCATCAAGTATTCCTGAATGTTGGGCCGGGGTCAACTGGGGCATTTCTGCATCCCTGTAAAAACTGTCAAAATAGAAAATATAGAGATTTGACCGCCAGAAAAGGTTCCTGCAACAACTCTGAAGATACTTGTTGCCTGATAGCCGGGCCAGACCCAGGTGGAAAGCTTCGTTCAGTTTTGCTTCTTCTCTCTTGTTTTTTGAAAGGAAAGCCTGTTTTTCTTTTTCCAGAACCCCCCTGAGATGAGCAATATCATTCTTTGTAGCTCTCAGGGCTACAGCTGATGCGACATAACTGGCAACAGCCTCCCTTGCAAAAAAAACCTGTTGGGCATCTTCTGGAGTAGGTAAAGGGATATAACACCCCTTTTTCTTCATACGTTCAAGAAAACCCTCCGTAACAAGCCTTGCCAAAGCTCGACTGACAGGTGTCCGGCTCATGTTCAACCTTGAAGAAAGATCTACCTCAAGGAGAAAATCTCCGGGTTTGTACTCGTAATTCAGTATCAATTCAACTATGGATCGATAGGCTCGTTCTTCAGAATTTTCCTTGTTTCTCGTCATTTTTCACCCTTAAATGTATTCATAGATGTATTCAAATATTGAATTCCCTAAATTATCGTTCAATTGAATTTCTTTGTCAATATTGCATTTTCCAGGGATCTGTTAATACCTCCAAAGGTAATTCTCATAAATATGTTCCTACTTTTCGAGAAGTTCTTCCTTTTCCCTGAAAAGAATATTTTCAGCTTCCAGTTCATCAAGGGCCGGTTCATATATATCGGAAGAAAAGGGACCAATGACTCCGGGAAGGGAAACCTTCCCCTGTAAAATCAGCTTCGCACCTATTGCAGGTGGGATGCCGGTCGTTCTTGCAACGGAAGTGTCTCCTCCGGCAATCCCGTAATCCACCATGGTGGATTTATATAATACTGTCCTGTCCGAGGCAGGATAGTGCGCAATGAACCTATGCTCCATTATCACGAGATCCTGTTCTGTCTCTTCATAATAGAGCTTTTCAAAATATAACCGGGATACCACATCTCTCGGACTACCCTGCTGTATCGGGATGAGCTCCTCTGAAAATAGACCTAACCATTCCAGTCTCTTGTAAATTGCCATATAGGGTTCAATGTTCAATTTCCTGCATAGGGCCTGTTCAAAACCATCTTCTGGCGAAAGTCCGAGAAGCTTTGCAGAAAACTTCCGGTAGGTCAGCCCCGAAAGTGCCATGTTCTCCTCTTCGAAAAGGCCCATTTCGAGCATTTTTGATATGGTTTCACTCCAACCCAGATAACGCACAGTTCCCCTGTATATATTCTTTGCCTGTGGAATTCCATAGAGATCAAGGTAGGGAAGGGCATTACCGTTTGCATACACTTCAAAATGACCAAGATCTTCAACCTCGACCAGGTCGATATTCTGGAAAGTTTTCCCTCCTGGGAGGTATACTTCCTTCCCGTTATTCAGAAACCTCGCATCCCTTTTGCTCGCACCGATCAAACCCGCCGGTGCCCAGGAAAGCTTATACCCCATGGGATTGGTATTATCTTTTGCGGAAGGGATAGCGCCGCAGACAGACCAGAAAGAATCGATCTTCCCCCCTTCTTTATGTATCTTTTCAATGGTCTTCACTGCAGACATGTGGTCTATCCCAGGATCAAGACCAAGTTCACAAAGAACTGTCACACCTTTGTCCTTCGCGTATTCATCAAGATCTTTTGTGTCCTCATCAATGTATGAAGGATTGACAGTTGGGATACCTCTTTCTATACATTGTTCAGCGATCTGTTTCATAAAAGCTGCGGGGAGAAGGTTTACTACAAGATCAGGGTGAACTTTATCCATAAGCATTGAAGATCCACTACCCGCGTTTCCCACAATACCCTTTCCCCTCGGATGGCCGTTAATGACATGGACAAGGTTTTCTTCCTTCAGATCCACCACGGTAACATTATATTCCGGCTCTTTCAGAAGGTACTGCACACATGGACGAGCTACTCTTCCTGCCCCTAAGACAAGGATCTCTTTCAAAGTGACAACCTCCTAATATTTCTCAATAAATATTTTTCTCAAGGATAATTAAGAAAGATCTTTACAGAAATTAGCAAAATCAACCGTATTTTTTTCAAATAGCCTCGTTCACATAATTGACCAGGGTAATAAAGTCAAATACAGGGAGACCTGTTGCTTCCCTTATAGCCCTGGCAAAAGGCGGCATATCAGTGCACTCGAGGACAAAAGCACCCACATCCGGATATTGCTTTTTCGCCAGAAAACCGGCCTCGATTATTTCCTTCTCGATAAGATCCATATCCACTACTGGTACCTTTGAATCCAGAACTTTCTCCCACTCTTGCCATTCTTCCATACCCATAACATGTACGGGATCTGAAGCAGCAACACCACAGTTTTTAAAATGAAGGGGAGTAAGACTCGCTTTTCTCGCCGTAATAACAACCACGGACTGGCCTTCCTTTAAAGTTCTCAATACAAAGGGGATCTGCATCAGGCTGGAAGTGAAGACAGGAACATCTACAGAATCGGCAAGTCTTTTCTGGTGGATGGCATTAAAACCGCAACTGGTAGTAATAGCTTTGACACCTTCCCCTATCATTTCCTCCATTACTGAAACCATCCTTTGTAAAACTGCTTCATCAGGATTTAGTACTATGGTTTCTGCGCTGGCACCCTCAACGCGCCTTATGAGGACTGGATAATCGTAGGATTCAACATTTGTACTGTTTCCCTTCAACTTTTCCAACTGCATAAGGCCAGGGGGGACAAGCCCGCCCTCCCATGCCAGGATACCGATCCTTGGTGCATTATTGTTTACCATCAGCCATTCTCCCCTTCTTAACAAACAATTCTAATGAACCCCTTTTCATTTAAATAAATACTTTCCCCACGGAAGTTATTTCCACCACATTGTGGGAGAAAGAAATATTCTTGAGCCTGGTATCATCCATGAAAAACGCAAGGCTGGATATATCAGGACCCCCCAGCGTTTTGGCTCCTCCGACTTCAAAGGCCAATTGGATCTCTCCAGGTTTTGAACAACCATCCCGGAAATGCTTTTGCAATTCACCGTTGAAGGCCAGGCAGATCCCTATAGCGACTGTCCCCGTACCGCAGGATGGTTCGATGTGGTCTGTCGGAATATAATGGGGGAACACAGCCCTTAGATTTCCATTATGATCAGGATTCCAATCATAAGTTGCATAATCCCGACCAATTTGGGGATTCATGGTCATAGCTTTTTCCTGAATATCGAAAAGGACCTTTCTTGAATATCCATCCATTGATCCGGGATCTACCTGTGGGAAAACTTTTCTCATCTCTTCGGCGTTAATTACAATAAATTTCCCTATCCGAAAGACCGCCACGCCCATAATTTCGATAGTTTCCATTCCAGACCTGTAAAGCTCTTCAGCAAAACAGTCCATTTTTGTGATGGTCCGTGAAACTTTTTCATCTTCCCTGAAAATATCAATCTCCTGGGTTCCTGTATCCAGCTTCAGCTGGATATTTAAAGGATTCTCTGAACGTGGAAGGTCAAATCTGTCGAAAAGATCCGATTCGATCAATGCTTTTCCCAGGACCTGGGTCATCCCTCCACAGGCACTGATAAATTTTTTCGTAGTAGGGCTTATTATTTTTATGGTTAAGGTTCGTTCCTCCCTGCAGGGATATATCAGTGCCGCCTCGTCTGAAGGGATGTGAAGTTCATCCAGTGCTGTCAATGCCTCTTCAAGTTCATTACCTGGCGTGAACTGCTCTCCAGGAAAAAGGGAAATGGTATTCCCTCCCATGTGTCCCCTTACATAATCAAGGCCCAGTCCTTTCATTATTTCTCTTTCCTCCAGGTAGAGTGTTTTGAATGGATACATCCATGTATTCATTCAACCAGGAAAATTATGCTTTTTTTTATCAGTATTGTCAAATCCAGCAAAAAAGAGAAATATCTTTACTTTGAGGATATTTATATTCCAGAATGCGCTCTTCCCAATGCTGAAATTTACAATGCCCCGGCCTTAAGGCCGGGGCATTGTAAGACATGGATTGCAAGATCAGGATCTCTCGAAAAGATCGCCTTTACTTTAAAAGGTACCTATCATCTTTGCAGGTAACCAGGTTATGATCCCCGGGAAGAAGGAACAGAGAGTAAGTACGATCATTATGATGATCAGATTTTTGGGCGCTCGGGAAGAGCCTGTTTTGTTACTGAAATATTAACTCTCTCATTTCATTACAGGTAACACTATTCCTCCCTGGGGAATGACCCATGATGAAAAGTTCTTTCCATATCTTTTTACCAGACATGGGATAATTTCATCCAAGGAATCGACTTTAGAGCAAAGCATCTTTCTGGAGTCCTGAGAACTTAATGAAGAATACAGGTAAATCTGACATTTACGATTCAATTTTGCCAGATAATACATTTTATGTGCTCCGAATCGAAAATCCTTGTCAAAGAGATCGATGATTTCCTCCCGATCCAGGCCTTTTTTAGCCCATTGCTCAAAAACAGGGTGTCCGTAACCTTCGGACAATTCTGCGAAAAAGACTATGGAACCACCTTCCCTTACTGCCCTGGAAGACATTTCAAGAGCTTTGTGAGCCTGGTACATATTGATATCCTTGGGAAACCCCCCTGCAGAAACGAAAACCACATCTGCCTGTTTGTCAATTGTCACTAAATTCATCTGTCTGAATATTTCTATTCCCTGCTGCCATGCCTCTATTGCATCACCTGCAACAATATCAACCACCTCTTTATGGCTGTTGCAAATGCAATTGATAATAAAATGAAGGGGACAAAAGTCTGTTATCGCCTCGATCATCTGATCACTTACCGGATTGCCCGATATGTTGCCTATTCCGGCACCAGGCAAGGTCATCATGCGATGGTTCTTCATTATGGTTTCTCTTCCCGCCACACCTGGGAAGATGCTTTTTCGACCACCTGCAAATCCCGCATAATAATGCAACAGGACTTCACCAATAGCTATCCTCATATCGGCATCTGCAACGATCCTGTTGATCTTTAGATCATTCCCACCCGATAATGTCCCCATTTTAACCAGGTCTGAAGCATCACAGTCATGGTTGATAACTCTGTAATTTTCAAATATCCCTTCTCCGGTAATTGATTTTATCTCTTCAACAGTCATGGGTCTGTGGGTTCCAGTAGCTATCACAATATCAATGGATTCTCTCGAAATTCCCAGATATTCAAGTTTTTCAATTACCGGTGACAGCATTATTGCAGTAGGTGTTGAACGCGTAAGATCGTTTACAATGATGGCAATTTTCCCGGGTTTCTTTTTTTCAACAATTTTTGCCAGAGAGGCTCCAGATGTTGGTTTTTCCAACCTTGACCTCACTTCTTCTTCAAGGTCAAGAAGAGGCATCAGACCGGAAGGTTCAAGTACCCCAAGAATATTGCTATCCTTGATCTTGAAACTGATCTCCTGTTTCCCGTATTTAAAAGATGTGTACATCTAACCCACCCCAGAGTCTTTGAACGGTATCGCTCGGAATATTTCAGCGAGTTATGCTTCCTGTTCCTGAGAATCTATGGATGCACTGTATGTTGTCCCTGCGATCTTTTGCCAGATTACCACCGATATGGTTACGGCGATCCCCAGGCCATCTGTCATTATTCCCGGAAAAACAAGGAGAACCGCACCAATAAAAAGGAGAACCCTTTGAATGATGTTTAACGGACCCATCAGGAAATTCTGAATAGCAGCAGCAATGGCTACAACACCGATAATGCTTGTCACCACTGCTAATGCTATTTCAGCAACTGAACCCTGGACCAACAGCAATTGAGGGCTGTAAACAAAGGTAAAAGGTATCAGAAAGGCCGCAAGGGAGATCCTGAAACCTGTCCATCCGACCACAGATGGTTTCTGTCCAGATATTCCTGCTGCGCCATAGGATGCTATGGCAACCGGAGGAGTAAGATTGGAAAGACATGCAAAGTAGTATGCGAACATATGTGCTGCAAGCGGATTGATCCCTAATTGAAGTAGGGCCGGGGCAGCGATAGTTGCAGTCACTATGTAACATGCTGTAGTGGGAAGTCCCATCCCAAGAATAATACACACTACCATGGTCAGAAAAATAGTTATAATGACACTTCCATGAGCTAGTGAAACTATGTTATCCCCAAGAACAAGACCTAATCCCGTAAGGTTCGTTATCCCAATGATATTACCTACAACGGCACATGCCATTCCCACACCCACCGTTCCCCTGGCACCCTGCTCCAGGGCTCTGAGAAAAGCTCTGATACTAAGCCTTGTTTCTTTTCTTAACGGACTCACCACAAGAGAAGATATAATCCCGTAAAAAGCAGCATACAAGGGAGTTCTGCCTGAAAGGAGAAGCCACACTATCACTATTATGGGAATGATCAGATGGCCTCTTTCCTTCATGACCTTCCTGAAAGGAACGATATTTTCATGGGGGACTTTCTTCATGCCCATTTTTATGGCTTCAATATGGATAACAGCATATTCTGCTAGATAATACAATACCGCTGGAATAGCAGCAGCCAGCATTATTTTGGAATAGTGAATGCCCAGGAATTCCGCCATAATGAAAGAAGCCGCTCCCATTACAGGAGGCATGATCATACCCCCGGTACCTGCAACGGCTACTACCGCAGCTGCAAATACGGGCTTGAATCCGGCATCTCTCATTAAAGGGATCGTAAATGTTCCTGTAGCAGCAACGTTACCTACTGCACTTCCGTTGATCATCCCCATAAGACCACTTGCAATGATCGACACTTTTGCTTCTCCCCCAATAGTCCTTCCTGCCAGAGACATGGCCAGATCCTTTATGAATAGACCCATTCCCGTCTCAGCAAGAAATGCCCCGAAAAGAATGAAGAGGAAAATATAAGTGGAAGAAACTCCGAGGGCTATACCAAAGATACCCTCTGAAGAAAGGTATAAATGATATACGATCCTTTTGAAAGTAAATCCTGTATGACCAAGAACGCCAGGGATATATTCACCCCAGAAACCATATGCAAGGAAAAGAATAGCAAGTAATGTAAGCTCCTTCCCCACCGTTCTCCTCGATGCTTCAAGAACACAAATGATAAGAATGGTTCCCATAATATAATCTGGTGTTATAGCTGTTCCCCTGATACTGAAAGCATCGAAAAAGAAGAGAATGTAAAGGCTTGAGCATAATCCCAACGCAAGCCAGACATAATCAAACACACTGATCCTTTTTCTTGGTGATTTTTTGGAGGCCGGATAAAGGAGAAAAGTCAAGGTTAAAAGGAAAGCCAGATGTACACTTCGATGCTTCATTGCCATTAATATGCCAAACCCTGATGTATAAAGATGGAACAGGGACATGGCAATAGCTACTACACTTATGACAACTGCCCACTTGCCGCTGAATTTCCTGAACCTGGATTCAGAATCAACCTTTTCAAGGATCTTCTCCGCGTCAAGCTCCTTTTGGGTAGTCGATTTATCATTCTTATCAACAATTTCAGCCATGACCCTAAGCCTCCTTGGTATTAATTACACAATCCAGGCTGGAGGAACAGGGCAGCTCCCCCAGCCTGATTTCCAGTTTTCCTCTATTGGGCTATCAGTTTTGCAGGTATATCGATACCCTGTTCCTGGTAATATTTCACAGAACCAGGATGGAGTGGCAATGTCATGCCATTAAGAGCATTTTCCAGAATTGTATTCTGGGTTGCCTTATGGGCACTTACCAGATCATCATGATAATCATAGATCGATTTTGTAAGCATGTAGATCAATTCTTCAGGCTGGTCAGCCCTGGTGAAAAGGATATTTGAGAGTGCTATGGTATGTATGTCTTCCTCCTGTTTAGGGTAGGTCCCAGCTTTAATTGTATAAGGGAAATACCATGGATACTTTTCAGTTATCTCGATTATTTTGTCTTCCTCAAGAGATATCAGTCTGGCAGCTCCGGTCGACAAAACATCAAGCACTGCTGCGGTAGGTACCCCACCAGCAATATGGGAAGCCACTATCTGTCTGTTCTTGAGTAGATCAACAGCTTCGTTGTATCCTACAAAATCAGCTTTGACATTCACTTCGCCTGCATCCTGCATATAATTCAAGCCATAAACACTGAGCATTTCTCGAGTATTTACTTCAGTTGCACTTGCTACTGCTCCCGGAACGATCTTCTGTCCTCTGAGATCTGCAACACTTGCGATATCAGAATCGGAAGCCACAACCCAATGCATAACATTCGGATAAAGTGCAGTGATGCCTCTTAAGGATTTTGCAGGAAAACCCTTTTTACCTTCATAGGTTCCAGTTCCATTAAATGCGTAATAACATATCCCGTTCTGTCCAAGAGCTATCTGTACTTCTTCATTCATCATGAGCTCAACATTTTGAGGGGTTCCGGCTGTAGACTGAGCCGCCGCTTTTACTCCGTCAACCTTTTTTGTCCATATCTGGGCCATGGCATTTCCTATAGGGTAATAAGCACCGCCCGTCGTTGCAGTTGCTATGTTCACCCTGTAGGTTGTTGCTTCAGCCTGGACGCTAAAACCGAAAACAAGACATATCGCTAAGAGCACCACAGTTACTAAAATGGCAGTTGCCTTTTTCATTTTCATTCCCCCTATAGATTATTTTTGTTTCATTAACTCCCTCTCGATGGATCCTGGGTTTTCATTCAGTTTCTTTTCTGTTTTCTTTTTCTGAACTGATCTGGTAACAATTATTCTGCAATCCGTATTTGCTGGCCCCTCAATTACCAGATCACCTATTTGTACCGGAGCATCAAGGATCGTTTGCCTGATTTCCTCCATTACAGGCATTATGGACTGTAAGGGTATGGGAAAATCAGTCCTCACACTGGCAAGAGGAAAGACACCGCCTCTGACAAGTACACTGGAGGCAATTGTCCTCATGGGATTTTCCACTTCCTGCCTTGCCCAGGTCTCACCCCTTTTGCAGATATTCCCTTCCACCCTTATGAATTCAGGTTTTTCCCCATCCTTCACTTCGATCCGGAGAGAACAGCCATTAGGACATACCACACAGGTGTACTCCCTGATACTCATTCAACTCTCACCTCCAGCGTTGAAAATGAAGAAATTTCCTTTGCTTTGATATCTATCCTTATCATTTCTGCAGGATGGAGACGCATCATTTTCTTTCGCTTGATTTCTTTCGTACCATTGCCCTCTAATACTATGAATCTGTCCCTCCATGGAGAGATAGCCCTCATGGATAGTGTAAAATCTCTCTCCCCGGATATTTTCTGGGGTAAGGTATAACGGATACCTTCACCAGCAATAACTGGAATAGAGGCACTTGTTCTTTTCCTCTCCCTCGCACTCACATAGGACGCAGCAAAAGTGCCTGCCTGGGTAGCCTCCAGGGATACCCAATCTACAAGATCGTGTACATGGAGCACATTACCGCATGCAAAAATCCCTGGAATATTTGTCATAAAAGAATCGTCCACTACTGCACCGCTTGTGGTGTTATCCATTTCGACTCCAGTTTCTCTTGAAAGATCATTTTCAGGAATCAGGCCTACAGAAAGGAGAAGGGTATCACACGCAACATATCTCTCTGTCTCGGGAATAGGGATTCTATCCTGTCCTACCTGGGCGACACTTATCCCTTCCAACCGGTCTTTACCATGAATATTAGTAACTGTGGTACTAAGGAAGAGGGGTATTTTATAATCGTTAAGACATTGCTGGATATTTCTGGGAAGACCACTGGAATATGGCAGAAGTTCAAAAACTGCTTCTACATGCGCTCCTTCGAGGGTCATCCTCCTGGCCATGATAAGCCCGATATCACCTGAACCCAGAATACAGACTTTTTTACCGACCATGATGTTCTCCAGGTTGATCAGGTTCTGTGCAGCACCTGCCGTATATATTCCTGAAGGCCTGGTCCCAGGAATTGAAATTGCCCCTCTTGTTCTTTCTCTACAACCCATGGCAAGTATCACCGCATCAGCATGGATAACTTGGTAACCTTTCCTGGAACTCACTGAAAGGATCCTGTCTTTGTCAAGAGAAAGGACAATTGCTTCCTCCATTACATCAATTCCCAGTTCAAGAAACCGGTCAATAAAACGCTGGGCATATTCAGGACCTGACAGGCTGGAACCGAAGGTATGAAGTCCAAAACCGTCATGGATACACTGGTTCAGGATCCCCCCAAGGATCCTGTCCCTCTCTATCAACAGGACATCTTCAGCTCCTGATTCTTTTGCCGATATTGCAGCAGCAAGACCTGCAGGACCCCCGCCTATTATTACGATGCCTCTTGTTTCAATATCCATCTATCGTCTCCCCCTCTCTGACCTTCCCGACAAAAAGGGGTGAAGTCCTCCCCTTGAGGATAAAATCTTCAGGGGTATACCCAAATTCATCCCTCAAGATCCTGGTTATCCTGGGAAGACAAAACCCTCCCTGGCATCTACCCATACCGGACCTTGCCCTATACTTGATGCTCACGAAGGTTCTTGCTCCCAGAGGATTCCTGATGGCATCCAGTATTTCCTGTTTGGTTATCTTTTCACATCTACAGATAATCTCTCCATAATTGGGATTCTGGGCGATCAATTCCTGTTTTTCATCATCAGGTAATTCACTGAAGAAAAAGGGTGAACCCTTCCTTCGGTGTTCAAAGCGTGGGTTTCTTTCCATCCGAAGATGTGTTCCAACCATTACAGAAACCCTTTCAGCAATGGCAGGAGCAGAGGTAAGACCAGGGCTTTCTATCCCTACAAGATTTATGAATCCTTTTATATCTTCTCTATTCTCAATAATGAAAT
>JAFGMB010000238.1 GCA_016927765.1 Synergistales bacterium | reverse complement strand
GAGAAAAAAACCCATGTCAAGGAATTTCCTTGCATCTTCCCAGGTTCCGGAAAAACAATGGATGACTCCCCTTACAGGATCTTTAAGAAAAGAAAGCATATCTATGGTGTCTGGATAAGCTTCTCTCACATGGACTATAACGGGCTTCCTTACCTCATGGGCCAGTTTCAGGTGCCACAGGAAGGATTCCTTCTGTTCTTTCCTGGGGGAATGCTCGTAATGGTAGTCAAGACCGGTTTCTCCTATCGCCAGAACAGCCCTGTCCTTTGCCATTTGTAAGACCGCCCTTTTGGACATTTCAGTCAGATCAACGCTGTCGTGAGGATGGATACCCACAGACGCGTTGAGCTGGACCCCGGAATTCTGTCGGGTCAACAGGATCGCCTTACGACTGGATTCAATATCAGCCCCAACAACCAGTATCCGGCGAACCCCGGAATGTAATGCTCTTGATAGGACCTCTAACAGGTTGTGAGAAAATTCTTCTGAATTAATGTGACAGTGAGTATCAACAAGTATGATGAAATGCACCTCCCTGAAAGAAATACCGGGCTTTCATAAAGAAAGCCCGGTTGATTATACACCTAAACAAATCCCTTAAAGACCTTAATCTCAGCTTATTCTGGTACCCAGAGGAACGTCTTTATGGGGAGAAAGCAGGGCCAGATCATTCAGCATGGCATTTTCAGCAGCAAGCAGCATCCCATTGCTCAATACCCCCCTAAGACGAGCTGGCTTGAGGTTACAGACAACGATGATAAGGCGACCTAACAGGTCTGGAGGAGTAAAATACTCTTTTATGCCAGATACAATGGTACGTTTTTCATATCCAAGATCCACTTCGATCTTGTAAAGTTTATTTGCTTTGGGGATCTCATCGACAGAGATCACTTTTGCGACTCTTAATTCGATCTTGGAAAAATCCTCTATCCCGATTTCTTCTTCGTGATTACCCGGATCTGTTACACACCCTTTCATGGCATCTCTTTTCATTTTTTCATTTTCCCATTCAGTTGGATCTATCCTCGGGAAAAGGATATCACCCTTATTTATCACTGTACCCTTTTCGATGGCACCCCATTCGAACCCGGCATATCCTATGGAGGATGGTGATCCTTCAAGTCCTAATTGACTCCACATTTTATCAGCACTTTCCGGAATAAAGGGATACACCATAAGACAGGAAGCTCTGAGCACTTCAAAAAGTGTCATAAGCACTGCATCCAGCCTCTCCTGATCCCCCCCCTTACCGAGTTTCCAGGGCATAGTCTCATCAATATATTTGTTTCCTCTTGAAATGAACGCCCATATTGCCTTCAAAGCTTCATCGAAGGCAAAATCATCCATATTTTTCTCGATCTTAAGAAAGGTATCAAAGGCCACCTGTTTCAATTCAATATCAATAGGTTCGAAATTCCTGGGAAATGGAACAATGTCATTCCTGTAATTTCTGATCATCTGAAGAGATCTGTGAAGAAGGTTTCCAAGATCGTTTGCAAGATCAGAATTCACACGATTCATCAGGGCTTTCTCCGAAAAATCACCGTCAAGCCCGAAAGGAACCTCACGGAGGAGGAAATACCGGAAAGCATCTACCCCATAGACTTTCGCAATCTCAAAGGGGTCAACTACATTTCCCTTTGATTTGGACATCTTTTCCCCTTCCACCGTCCACCAGCCATGGGCAAATACAGAAACAGGAGGATTTACCCCAAGTGCAAGAAGCATGATAGGCCAGACAACACAATGGAATCTTATAATATCCTTTCCAACAAGATGCCGGACCTCTGGCCAATATTTTTTCACATATTCTCCATCCGGGTATCCACAGACTGTCAAATAGTTGATCAGGGCATCGAACCACACATAGATGACATGTGACTCATCTCCCGGAACAGGGATCCCCCATGAAATGGTGGTCCTTGAAATCGATTGATCTCTAAGCCCTGTCCTGATAAAACTCACTATCTCGTTGTATCTGGTCCTTGGCATAATAGCCTTGAGATTGGCTTCATAGTATTCAAGTAACTGGTCCTGGTATTTTGATGTCCTGAGGAAATAGCTTTCCTCGGTCATTTTCTCAAGAGGTCTTCCACAATCAGGACATGTATTCCCGTCACCCATGCTGCTCTCGGGGACATAAGTCTCACAAGGAACACAATACCATCCCTCGTAGGTACCCTTGTATATATCTCCCTGGTCCAAAAGCTTTTTGAAAATGTATTGTACCGTCTCTTCGTGACGAACTTCAGTAGTTCTTATGAAATCGTCATAAGAAATATTCAGGATCTTCCACAGGTCCTTGAAGTTCAACACGGTCCTGTCTGCAAGTTCCTGAGCAGAGAGCCCCTTTTCCTTGGCAGTTCTCTGGATCTTCTGTCCGTGCTCATCCGTACCGGTGCAGAAAAAAACATCGTATCCGCACATTTTTCTGTATCGTGTCATCACATCGGCAGCAATGGTGGTATAAGCATGCCCAATGTGAGGAATATCATTAACGTAATAGATCGGAGTCGTGATATAAAAGTTTTTATTGCTCATCTTGAGCTCCTCCTTTACAGGGTCTTTGAAAAGATATTCTAAGATTAAAGAACCTCAGGTTCATTTTTGTCAAGTTTTTTAAGCTCAGCAATATACCTCTTCACAACATTCCGTGGTATATGGAACTGGTCAGTTACCAGATTCACGATCGTTTTTTCAGAGAGGCCTTCCATGTATAGTTTTCCGGTCTGTCCCTGCCAGATGGATTGGTGCCCTTCCATGGGAAGGTCAACATCTTCTATGACAAGGACCATTTCACCCCTGACACCGTCTGTTCTTACTCGCTCTAACATTTGTTCGAGATCGGATCTGTAGAACTCTTCATATATTTTACTGATCTCTCTGCATAAGACAGCCTGTCTGTTGCCAAGTACCTCTATGATCGTCTCAAGATGCTTCAATGCCTTATGGGGTGAAAGGTAAAATATCATGACCCAGGGATGGTTGACGAGGGACTGAAGAAATCGTCTTCTGTCGCCGGTCTTATCTGGAAGGAACCCCACAAAAAGGAATGGTCGATTTGAAAAACCTGAAGCTACGAGCGCGGAAACTGCAGCGCAGGCTCCTGGAAGAACCGTAATAGGGATACCTTCTTGGATAACGTGATTAATTATAACGTAACCAGGATCACAAATACCGGGAGTCCCTGCATCAGACACCAGTGCAACAGTTTCTCCCCTGTTTAATCGTTCGATCAGGTTATCCGCCCGCTCCTTCTCATTGAAGGAATGGTAGGATATGGTCTTGGTTTTTATATGAAAATTCTGTAAAAGAATGGATGTCCGTCTTGTATCCTCACAAGCGATAATATCGGCTTCTCTAAGGGTCCTGATGGCCCTTAATGTAATATCTTCAAGATTGCCTATGGGTGTGGGAACTATTACTAAAGGCATGAATCAGCCTCAAGAGTATATGCTCTAAGGATTTCAGGGGTGTAATTCCCAGATTTGTCAGAAACGAACAGAGGTTCCTCAAGATACATTCCTACTCGGGAATTTCTAGAGGCTTGAACAAGGAACACGTTCGATCTCTTCCCTGGTGAAGGATAGACAGGCCTGAGCCTTTTACAAGGCATCTTGTAGCTTTCAAGGAGGAATAGCACTTCGGAGAGTCTTTGGCTTTTCATTATCAGGTATAGTCTACCTCTGTTCTTAAGGACATATCGTGAAGCTGAGACAACATCTACCAGAGAGCAGCGGAGATCATGCCTTGCTGAAGCCTCAAGATAGGATTTGCTCATTCTGTCAGGCATGGAGCAGAAATATGGGGGATTGACCACAACAACATCTGTCCCTCCAACAGGAAAAAACTGGCTTATTTGAGTCAGATCCCCTTCAATAAAGCTCACTTTTCCAGCTAGCTGGTTTCCTATGGCATTCTCTCTGCTCAATTCCACAAGTTCATGTTGAAGTTCCAATCCCTGAATGGAAGCTGCCCTCGGGAACTTCCTTGCAAGGATAAGTGAAATTGCACCCTGGGCACTACCAAGTTCAATAACTTTCTCATTGGATTTAATTCTTGCAAAAGCTGAAAGTAAAACAGTATCCAGATTGACACGAGGCCCTTTAAGAGGCTGCCATAGCCTGAGTTCCGCAAATTTGATCTCATCAAGGGTATTCCTATCGGCATCTATTTCCAATCTTCCAACCTCACCCCCACTATTTTGGATAACCCCGGTTCCGGCATGGTCACACCATACATAATATCTGCCTTCTCCATGGTAAACCTTCGGTGGGTCATGATAAGAAGTTGTATGGCATTGGAATATTCAGTGATAAGGTCTACAAATCTTCTGAGGTTTACTTCGTCAAGAGCAGCATCGACCTCATCAAGGATCGCTACCGGGACCTGCGCAACTTCCATACATGCAAAAAGAAGAGATATGGCAGTAAGCGACTGTTCTCCCCCGGATAACTGGGCAAGACTCTGGAGACGTTTACCTGGAG
>JAFGMB010000237.1 GCA_016927765.1 Synergistales bacterium | reverse complement strand
AAGCCTGATAGTGGTAACGGCAAAAGCCATGGAACTGAATAACGACAGGACAATGGCACCAAGCAAGATAACGGTTAAGATCTTTTTCATTTTCCGGGTCCTCCTTTTTGGTACTACCAGGGTACTACCAATTTTAGAGAAATTATAGTATCATTCAGGGGAAAATACAAGACCCTTATATTTCGAAGGGGGTTCCCATGGAGACCAAGAGACAGAGCTTAGTGGAAAGCATCATCCAGTATATTTCAGGAGGCAAAATCCCTCCGGGGAGTAAACTCCCTCCAGAGAGAGATCTTGCCAGAAAGTTCAATGTCAGCCGGAATCTTTTGAGAGAGGCGATCATAACATTGGAATGTCTCGGTTATCTTGAGATCAGGGGCAGAGAAGGCATATTTGTCCGCCAGACAGACCTGGCAGATATGGATTCAGGAATGAAAAATATCACCATCTGGCCCCAGGAAATGATGCAGCAGCTCATGGAAATGAGATTGCTCACCGAAGTTCCGGCCGCAGGTCTTGCCGCCAAGCGCAGAACTCCAGAACAAATGGCGAAGATGAATCAATGCATCACTAACCTGAGAAGAGTACACCTTGAGGGAGAACGGGTTGAAGGTGAAGGGGCTCACTGGGACTCCCTCCTCCATACCCTTATCGTCGATTCAGCCAACAATAAGCTTTTATCCAGGGTTTATGAAGGCCTTTCTGCTGTTATGGAAAAATATATAGGCAATAGCAGAAGAAGCCTTTTTGCCATGAAAAACTGGGCCGAAAAGATCCTCGAACAACATGAAAAGCTGATCTCGGCAATTGAGGATCAGGATGAGGAAAAAGCTTCAACCCTTGCCAGGGACCATATCAATGAGGCCATGAGACAGCTCAGGGTATTTCATTAGTCATTTTGATAGATCAACTATCGTCAATCCTTAATGATCTCCTGAAGCTTAAGATATGAGGCCGGGTATCTTCATTAACCTTATAAGCCACGAATAGATGGGTACCATCATATAGGGATTGAGCGAGAACATTACGAACATGCCCATTGCCATGGCCGAATGCAGTATGGACAGGATCCCCCGGTAAGTTTCCTTCTGGGCGATATATCCAAGAGCCCCCTCACAGATAAAGAATGCGAGAAGATGGTAAATCCACTTACTTTCCACACCAGGTAAATGGGTATAGCGGATAGTCCTCAATGCGCAATACGCCGCCCAGACCCCAAGGGCATACATCTGCCCGACGGTCATTATCACCCTCAGCGAGATCGCAGATATCCTGACATGTATCGCTTTAACAGGGTTATCCTTATCATCCATACCCTCTATGGTAACCAGAGCGGATTGTATCCTGGGGGTAACATATCTGGCATAGGAACTTGAAACTATCCAGGCCCAGAGGGCCATGGGGAAAAGGAACTTTAACAGGGTCAAGCAGAACACCTTCCTCTATGATATATATCTCCAGACTCATCTTCTGCATTACAGGCACTATATTTTACCAGAACATGATCAAGGCAATTCTATGACCATGCTTATTCTTCCTCATTCATGGTTACACGCAAGACAGATTCTTCAGGAGAAATACTTGTGCAGGAAATGGTCTCGACCCTCCCAATGATCCTGCCGATCTGCTGCCTTGCTGAATCCATGGCGGGGTCAGGATGGAGGAGCTGTATCCTCCCTATAAGATCATCCATCACCTCCCCCATGTCTCTGACCGAAAAAGCGCAAACCCCAAAATCCCTCCCGGTAAGGAAAGGGGAAATATTCGGAGGTACCTCACTGGGATTCAGAATTTCCCCTGCATCAAGGACCCCTATCATCAATTCCCTTTGCCTGGCTGCCAGGGTAAGAGTTATCGGCTGGTCCAGTGCATAGACCATCTTCCACCCTATGACTTCCAGGGGATTGAATTTCAAGGGAATATCCAGACGTGGCAAGATGGATGCGAATTTTTCAGCGATCCCTTCCTTGATAGGTTTCATAAGGAGGTAAATCCCCGGGATATCCCCTATCGGACTTGACGCTTTCCCTCCAAGGACCAATAAAGCTTCCCCGTTAAAAATATCCACGAGATCCTGAAGGGTGATATCGAATTCCTGCTCCAGATAATCCATTGCTGCTTTCGCTTCTTCTGCTCCCTGCCCTGAAAGCAAGACCTGGAAGTACTGTTTATCAAAACCCATTAGCCTGGCCAGAATAAATCCCAGAACCTTCCCACCTCCATTAAGGGCTTCCACAGGCGAGATAGGAGAAAGGGCCTTAAGTTCCTTGGGAGTCATAAAAAGTTCAGCACCATTTGAATAGAGCTTCACCACTTTTTCTCTTCCTTCGGAGAAAAATACGGCCTCCAGGATGAAAGGTCCGCCGGATTGAACTGTCCTGCCCTGATTCTCCAATACCACCTGGAAGATCCTGTTATCCACCTCTAAATGGACAAAATCGCCTCCCTGGTAATGTCTTGAAACCTCAAGACGCACTTCCGCATCTTCTGCTGCTTCGAGCATATCTTCAAGTCCTTCTTCCCCAGTCGAAAAGAGAAGATAGGCAGGCTTACCCCTGTATAAGGCGGTATGGATAGTAAAACCGGTATCAATATCCATTATCTGGTAAAGAGGGTCTGTCTTTTCTCCGAGTTCAGCGTTATAGGGAATGATAACCAGCCCAGGGTCGGCTGCACTCAATTCATCCATGAGGAGATCCATGAACTTTCCAGGTTCGGAACTGCTCAAAGCCACTGACCCCCAGAAACATGGTTCAACTATTACTCCATTGGCCCTGACCGAAAAGAGCAGTTTCATATCTCTGAACCCGGTAGCAGAATCATGTAATTTAACGGACAGCCTTTCCATGAGATCCATATTGTCAGGAATATATCCGTCAAAACCAGACAATAAGAATTCAATTCCATCTCCCAGATCTTCGATCAGAGAACCCAAGTTATTCAGTCCGACAAGGGCATAATTGGAAAGCCCTTCATTATCAGGCATAAAATCAGATGCAGCAGTGGGATGTTCAGCTTTTCCATTAAAAAAGTATAAAACCCCTATACCCATGACCAAGACCAGAAACAACATTGCTGCAATTTTTTTCATAATGATCAGCCCCTTGTAATGACCTTCTTTTTCATTATCCCAGAAAAGGCGCTCCTTTTCCTGTCAGAAAGAGAAATCCCAAAGGAAAACGAGGTTTCGGAAAAAACAAGAGGCCCCTTCGGGGCCTCTAAATATCAAGAAAATCCAGGCTCTTTAACGGTAAGTTCTATTATTAATATAGGGGAAGGACTCTGGGGTTGTCGTTCTCATCCATAAAATGAGCAGACATCTTTCCCTCAGGACCTGAGACAAGTTCCCTGAAGTGAGGACATTTCCCTTCGATCTTGTACTCCTTCGCATCTCCTCTGACACAGGCATCAAGAGATTCACTGCATATGGGGCAATGGAAGGACATGCATCTGTCGCCTACAGCTGAAAGATCAACAGGAATTTCCTCGCCAAAATCATTCACAAATATAACAACACCCTCATCCTGTATGATCCTCTCAAAATGCTGGCAACCCTGGTCGATTCTACCTGGTTCCCTACCCTGACTTATCTCTCCGCATATGGGACATTCAACCTTGATATACCTCTTCACCAGTGCTCACCTCCCTATTTTGTCGAAAAATGACTACAAGGAAGAATTCAGGTCTTTTTAATAGTATATCATGATGTTAGGTTGAAGTGCCAGAGGGAACATCCTGGGAAAAACTTTTTCCGATCCTTTTCTATCAGTTCGCCAGCTCCATTTAAGATACGACCTGTGATGGTACAGATCTCAAATTAACCCGCCTTAAGAAATGGGTCCCGAAAAATCTGGTAAAGATAAGAAGGTTCTTTTCTTCAATGACAGGAAAAGGATCTTCTCAAGAAACTCCGTAAAAGAAAGCCCCCGCGCAAGAGCTGCTTTAGGGACAAGGCTTGTAGATGTCATACCAGGGACCGAATTCACTTCAAGTACATAGGGGACCCCAGTCAGGTCAAGCCTAATATCCACCCGGCTGTATATGGAACAACCTATCGCCCTGAAAGCATCAGCGGCAGCTTTAGCCGCCCGTTCCGATATATCGTCACGAAGAGGCGCAGGAACAAGGTATTCACTCTTTCCCCCTGAGTATTTTGCTTCATAGGAATAGAATCCCTCCTGGGGTAAGATTTCAACTATGGGAAATACATCTATCGCCCCGGCATCCTCAACCACAGTGACCGCGAGTTCACTTCCTGGAATAAAGGTTTCCACAATGGCCTTGGTATCAAACCTGAAAGCTTTTTCGAGCCCCCTGGACAGTGCCTCGGGGTCATCTCTTGAAATAATGGAAACACCCAGGGTGCTTCCGCAACTGTTGGGCTTAACAACAACCCTGGATACATTATCAAAAACCTTTTGAAAATTTTCAGGGTCCCAGTTAGACCCTTTTTCCAGCAGAATGCCCCTGGGCGTTGGAATACCGGATTCAATGAAAAGCATCTTGCTTTTCCATTTATCCATTGAAAGAGCACAGGCCTCGTGATCCGGACCAGTGTAAGGAATTCCTTTGAGATCCAGAAAGGCCTGGAGTTGTCCATTCTCCCCCCATCCTCCATGGAGAGCTATAAAGAAAATATCAGGCCTATCTCCTGAAGTTATCCGTTCCAGATCAGAAAGAGCATCGATCCTATAAGGAATGACCTCCATTCCTGTTATTTCCAGGGCAGCACAGACTTCGGTACCGCTTTTGAGAGAGACCTCTCTTTCAGAACCATCACCGCCAAAGATAACACCTATTCTAAACATATCGGGGTCTCCTGACATAAAGGATTCCAGCCCCTTGACAACACAAAGAGCGGACGCTACGGAGGGAATTGTGAATTATTATAACAGTTGGGTATAAGGGAAGAACATAAGGGCAGGAAAACTATATGTATCAGGCGAGCCATGATCAGAAATCTTTCTTCCACCTCATTTCAGGGATTGTCTCTCCATAAAAAGCTTCAGTACCATTTCCCTTTACATAAGCCCAGTTCTGATTCCCATAGTCGAAATGCCACCATTCGTCAGGATAGTTCGTAAACCCCGCCCGTGTCATAACATGGTAAAGGAGTCGCCGGTTCTTTAAAACAAGGCTTTCTCTTTCATTCAGGTTTCCTTCCAGCTCCAGTTTCTTTTCGTAATACCTTGTACCTGAAAGAAGTGAAGTGGTGTCAAAGACCGTTCCCATATCAAGGAGCATCCCTTCCGGCCCCGAAATGGAAATATCAACTGATCCGCCAGTACTGTGGGGTGAAGGGGATCTCCTGTTCCGGGAAGGCAAAGCCACATACTGGCAGGTTTTCTCCTCCAGTTCTTCGGCTCTCATTTGGGGTTCCTCTTTTTGCAACTCTTCTTTCAATGACTGGAACAAACTGCTCTGAAGCGTTCTTGACCGCCAACCATCAAAAATAACGAACCTGCATCCTTCCGGCAAAGATCTACTGGCTTTCACCAGAAGAGCCAAAACTCTTTCTCTTACAAAACAGTCGGGCAGCGATCCTGACAGACCCTGAATAAAATATTCTGGCCTGGAAATGATCTTATCAGGGATCAGGCTTACAGGAACCAGAGGTTCCTCTACCGGGGAGATAAAGATCTCCTGAACTTTTCGCCAATCCCAAATGCTCAGTCCTGTAATTGGGGTTTCAAGCCATAAAGCGACCGGATCCATAAAGGGGAACACCTCCTCAGAGATTCAGGATCCGCGGTATCAAGGTCGTGATAACTGGAAAAGAGATAATGATCAGCAATACCATCATGGCAACACCGATAAAAGGCCATATTATCCTGAAAACATCACCCAAACGCACCTTACCTACCGCAGCAACTATGTAATTACAGGCCCCCATAGGTGGAGTGATCAGGGCGATAGTAACGTTAAGGGTCATCACTATCCCGAAATGGAGCGGGTCTATCCCTGCTTTCAGAGCCAGAGGGGCAAAGATTGGTGTTAACAATGTAAGGGTGGACACTTCCTCCATGAACATACCCACAGGAAAGATTATGGCGCTCAAGACTATCATGAGAAGCCAGGGATTATTTATCAGGCCTGATTGGACTATCAGTCCGGCAAATTTCTGTGGGACCTGTTCCCATTTCAGAAGCCATCCGATAACTGTGGCCGCTCCCATAATGAGAAAAATGGAACTTGTGAGCCTTACAGTTTCGTACACCGAATAAGCCAGGGTCCTCAGGTTCAATTCTCTTGTATAAAAAAATCCTGCAAGAAGACAATAAGCCACACCCAATGCACCCGATTCGGTAGGAGTGACGATACCTGTCACAATTCCTCCTATTATTATCACAGGTGCTATGAGTGCTGCGGCGGATCTTTTCAATATGTTAGATGCCTGTTTCCTGACCTCCCGGAAATCAGACACAGGAACATTGTATTTCCTGGAGTAATACCAGTTCATAGCCATGAAAGCCAGTCCCAGCACAAGTCCCGGGAGCATCCCTGCGGCAAAAAGTCCCCCAATGGAAGTGTTGGTCATGGTGGCATAAATGATCATAAAAATACTTGGCGGAATGATCGGTCCTATAAGAGAGCTGCTTGCGGTCAGACCTGCAGAATAAGCCGGTGAAAAACCATCCTTCACCATGGCGGGAATAAGAATGGATCCAAGAGCAGAGGCATCAGCTGCCGCAGATCCATTGACCCCGGCGAGTATGATTCCTCCCACCACATTGACATAACCAAGTCCTCCCCTGACCGATCCCACCATGAGACGGCTGAAATCCAGGAGCCTGTCGGTCAAACCGGACCTGTTCATCAATATGCCGGCAAGGATAAAGAACGGGATGGCCATGAGGGAAAAAATGTCCATGCCTCCGTAAAACTGTTGTGACATTATTCTCAAAAGGCTCCAATCCCCGAGAACAGCAATTCCGATAAAGGCTGTAGAAAGAAGGGAAAGATAGAGAGGTATCCCCAGTACCATCAGTGAAAAAAAGGACAATAACATGATTATTCCCATGAGGAACCTCCTTGTTTCTGTGAATTGAGACTCTTGAGAATAATGATCATAAGTAATACGCTCAATCCCACAGGGACGGACAGTAAGGGTATTGTTTTCGGAATACCCAGGGCCATGGTCCTCATATGCCATATCTTGACGGCATTCACAAAACCAAGACAGATCATGAGGGAAAGTATGAATACGGTAAGGCTTAACCTGAACCAGCTTACAATTGTCTGAATTCTCTTGGGAAAGCGGTGGACTACGAAATCTATAACCATGTGGTCACCATGATAATAAGCCCCTGCTGCTGCCATAAGAACCAGCCATACAAGAGAAAACCTGGCAACCTCTTCTGTCCAGATGATCGAGTTCTTCAGAACATACCTACAGAAGATACCAAGCAGTATATCCCCCACGTTAAGAACAAGGAGCGCCCCAGCGCTCCAGGCGCTGAGGCGTTCCAGAAAGGTTACAAGGGTATCTGCCTCCATATATCTTCTATTGCTCACTATTTCGCTTCTCCCGCTTTCGCATTGGCATTACCTGCACATTGGAGGGAAAGCTCCACCCATTCCTTCCCTACCTTATCTTCAAGCCATTTCAGATAAGCAGGCTGTCCAAGGCTCCTGAAAGATTCCATTTCTTCTTCATTGGGAGAATATGCGATCATACCCTGGTCTACCAGGAACTGGATATCTTTTCCATCCTGTTCTTCCATAACATCCCTGTTGATCTCATTTGCATTTCTGGAGGCTTCCATGAAAAGATCCTGATATTCCTCCGATAGCTTATCAAATGCAGCGCCGTTCATTACGAGGAACTGATCCGAATACTGAATGTTTGCAAGCGTAAGATATTTCTGAACTTCGTAAAGACTCCCCATTTTGATATACATGGCAGGATTCATTTGTCCATCTACCACGCCTGTCTTAAGAGCCATATACAATTCAGTCCAGGGAATAGGGGTACCACTTGCACCGAAAGCTTTGTAAAGGGCAACCTGATCCTCTGCCATCCCTCGGAATTTAAGACCCTCAAAATCCGCTGGTGAACGGATCTCCTTCTTGGAATTAGTGAAGGCCAGGAAACCACCCTCTTCAATGACTTCCATAAGATATGCTCCAGTACGTT
>JAFGMB010000236.1 GCA_016927765.1 Synergistales bacterium | reverse complement strand
GTAATGCCTTTTCTCATCCAGCCCATGGCCCAGAGATATTCCCCGGACACCCATGCAGCCATTCTCCAGTCAACGGAGTGTCTCTGGGGATATGCCATAGCTATTTTCATCGGGGAGGAGATGCTTAACTGGCAGGTTTTTCTGGGAGGCATGATCATATTCTTCGGTGTAATGGTTACCGAGTCTGAGATCTATTTCAGAAAAAGACAGGAAAGAAGAAAAGCATCCCAGGTCGATCTGCCTGAACAGGCCTGATGAACCCGGGGACCGGAAAGATCCGGCCCCCGGTTGGAAAGATGCCCTGTAAATCACGAAGTCCTGGGCAGTAAGGAATTTTCAATTTCTCTACGCATTCCCAGGATCTGTTGATCCACCTCTGCACATTTTGACCTTTCTTTTTCCCACCAGCCCGGGTCTTTCTGGGCTTCAAGCTCGACTTCATCCATTCCGCATTCCTTAACCCAGTAGGAGCGTTTCATTTCAAACCATCTGTAGCGGTTCGATTTATCTCCTTCCTGGATAAGATGGGCTTCCTGATTCCGGAAGATACTTTCAAAGATCTCTGCCGCTTTACTCTGGGTCAACTTACCGTCTTTCTGTTCCATCTCTTTCATGACCGAATGGTATCGGTCGATGGAATCGGTGCATATGGTCACCATGTTGGTTCCCCTGGCCAGGTTGTAATGTTTTGCAGCCCTTATGGCTCCTAAAAGGTTGCAGACACCCGAGATGCCGAAGTTAAGAGCCATTTTTTCGACTTCTTCAGTGGAGATATTTTCTTCCCGGACCAGGTATCTTTTACCTGCAGGGTCGGTAAACAGCCTTAGTCCCCTTTTGCAGTCCATGTCATCCATGCATATTACGGCATCCGTGTTGAGCACGTTATGGATCCAGGTAACGATGCCGTCCCCGATACCCTGGATATCATGTTCTCCTTTCCCATTGCTGAAAAGGGTAGGGCATTGGAAGGGCTCCAGGGCTACGATCCGGCTTTCGGGAAAGATTTCTTTGATCCTGTCTCCCGCAGCTATGGTCCCCCCGGAACCCACGGCCGAGATAAAAGCCTCACAGCGGCCATTCCCGATACCCAGGGATTTGAGGTATTCCATGAGTTCCACGATGGTATTGCCTGTAACGGCATAGTGAAACCTGTAGTTGGCCATGGAAATGAACTGGTTCATCACCGTCATTCCAGGAAGGGAAGCAATTTTTTTCGCCTCTTCGAACATTCCTGCGAGACCTGGTGCCTTAAGGTAGTTGCCCCCATAACTGGTGATCCGGTCGAAGCGTTCTCTGCTTACTGATGAGGGAAGTATCACCAGGGAATCATAACCCATTCTTCCAGCCACCCATGCGCCGCCGATGCCGAAATTGCCGGTGGATGGGTAGACCAGGGTGTCCCTTGAAGGATCTATGGACCCCTCAAGCTGTTTTTCCATGGTGACCGAATAGGTGGAGCCCACCTTGTGGGAACCGGTGGGGAAGTGTTTCCCGAGGAGAACAATGATATTAGCATCTAATCCAGTGATCCTCGGGGGAATGACCATGAAATAGGGGATATGGTGGAGGTCTTTCCATGTGATGTTGAAAAGGGCCTCGGGATCAAGGCAGTTCTTTTTCTCTATTGCCCTTTCGCGAAGGGCAGGATCTATTTTTTCGGGGTGGAGCATTTCTTCATAAGTTGGTCCCCAGACCATCTCATTACGAGACATGATAATTTCTCCTTTCTTTCCATAACAGGCATCAGAGGGATGCTGTTATTCAGCAGCCGGTCTTTGAATAGCACCATTTTCAAGCCCCGTCATAAAGCAGGGCTTTTCCTCAAAAGCAGTTGAAATGTTTTTGGGATCCTACGCCGATGGGGTCAGAAAGAAAGGGGTTTCCTTCGAGAAGGTTTCCCAACGGCGATGTCGATACATCGACAGGATATAGTCATCTCTCGACAACAACAGGAAGAGAAGTTCCTTTTTCTGGTTGTTTTCGTAATATCCCTCATTAGTACACCTCCTCTGAAAAAGTGATAAGTTAATTATATATACTTCTAAGGAAATGACAACCTGGTGGGTCATATAGAGGCAAACAGTCCATGGTTGGAACTTTACCCGGGGGAAAGGTTCCGGCTGTGGGCCTCCGTGGTGAACCGATCTTAGATCGCCGATTTTGGATTTTTGATTAAACACATGAAAAGCCCTTCTCTGTGGTTCGCTTTTCAGGTGTAGATTCTACCTATAGAAAAAGGTTCTACTCTGTACTGAAAGTCCGCCTTAATCCAGCTCTATGTTGTATTAGGATGCTGAGGGTCCGGCCAACCTGTCTCTATGGTTTATTCTGATGGTTTTTGACGGAATCTGCGGTGGAGTCCTCTGGGCGTACCCTACTTTTTAATATGCTTCAGGTATTCCTCCGTGATCCTGCCGTATTTGAACAGCTGGTACCAATCCTCCGTCAGCTCTGGAGAGTAGATCTTCAAAAGATCTATGATATCCCTGGCGAATTCCACGTAACCCACACCGCTGGCGGTGATAACACCATTGTCGGTAACGGAGAGCCTGTCGTCCACGTAATGTTTCTTTCCTGCATAGTCCGGTACTATCCCCTCGATGTATCCCCTGTAATTAGAGGTATGGAGGGTATCTTTCAGTATCCCGGCCCTGGCAAGGGATAATACGGCCCCGCATATTGCCGCAACTGGAACCCCGGCGTTTTTAAAGGTCTTCAGAAGGGTCTGAAGAAGGGGGTGTTCTTCCTTTTCCCACATTTCTCCTCCCGGCAGGATGAAAAGGGCCATATCCTCAGGCTCTGCATCGTTCAGAGCCATATCGGGGAGGATCTTCAATCCCCCCATGGTGGTGACCGGTTCCTGGGAAAAACCCACGGAGATCACGTCCATTTTGTCTTTTTTCTTTATTTCGCATAAGGCAAGGGCTGGTTCCCAATCTGCCATCCCATCGAAGACAAGGATATAGACATTTTTGGAAGAGCCATTCATTTTACATACCTCCTTTTTGAAATGCTATCCAGGGTATTTATCCTCATAAAAGGTCCTCAGGTTTCAGGTTTTCACATTACATCTTCTTATGTAGTACTTACGGGTCATTCCGATATCAGGTCTACCTGATCCCCCCAAGGAGGGTTATTCCTGTGATACTGTCGATCAGGAGTCCCTTGTCGGGGTGAAGATGGTCAAGCTCTTTTCCAGGCTCAAGGGTGGTTAGAACAGTTTTACCTATAATATGTCTTCTTTCACTACCTTCTTCGAGTGTCCCGATGCCCCATGTATTGTGAAGGATGACTGGTCTGCCATGATAGTAACCGATGTATAACATCACGTGCCCTCTTTTGTTCACAAGGGTACTGAAGGGTGTTGCTTCCCTTAGAATGGCACGGATCTTTTCCGATCTTTCCATGCCCTCAAGAGATATGGTCAATCCTGTTTTTGCCTGGGCTCCCGAGTTTCGGGGCATCCAGATACCAAAGGGGAGGAGGATATCCCTTATGGTGGAGGAGCAGTCCCGGTTCTCCAGGTATCCCCCCCAGCCGTATGGGTTGTTGATAAGGCCTTCACAGACCATTGCAGCATTCCAGCTTGTGAAGGGGAGGGGGTGGACCCGAAAGTGCTCGACGTCAAGGAGTGCTGTTTTTACTATGGCTTTGCCATCAGTATCCCGGACTGGAAGGAGCACCCTGTTTTTGGCTATTCCACGATCTGTAATGGGAAGAATGGTCCCGATAGTTCCCATGAAACGGAATAACCCTTCTTCGTCAGTCAAGGGTGATTTATCAGAAGTCACAACACCCAGGGGCAGGGACATCCATTTTTCCATGAATTCTTCATTCACGAAGGCAAGGTCCTCAACCCTTATCCACCCGGCTGCATAGGAAGTTTCACTCCATGCCCATGCTCCATCCTTCGACAGGTGGGATATAAAAAGAGGCTCTCCACCATGAACGCCTGAATTCTGAAGGTGATCGAAGGGGAAACCTTCACCTGGAAGGGCAGGATCGTAGAAAAAGGGCCTGTCGGTGGGCAAAAGCCTAAGGTCAGTTCCTCTTACTGAAATAGCTTTTCTATCCAGGCTTCTGAAAGCCTGGAAGTTGGAGTTGATCTTCTGACCCTCGAGCCATTCCCCGGACCTGGGACGCAGGTTCTCTCCGTAACCCTGTTTTTCACCGAAATGCTGAAAGATCCAGTCATGTACGTCCATTCCATGGCGGGGGCCGGATTGGGACCATGGAGAGAAATAAAGTTTCATGAACTCCCGGAGGTGATCTTGCTGCTCTTCCTCACTGATGAGTCTTTTGTTGTAATCCCCGGAAAGATAAAAGAAAGGGTTCTGGGGAAGTTCCAGCACATCCTGTATCTCGTTGGAAACTTCCGCTTCCCGGACTTCAGCAGCACAGGCAATTCCAGATACCGACAGGGATACAATAAACAGGGTTATCAGTAGCGAGGGAAGTGTCCTTTTATTCGAGCGTGAAAGTTTCATTCTTTTCATCCCTTTCGAGAACAGGAAGTGAAGAGATTTGTTATCACTCTGATCTTCCGTATATTCGTAAATTGACCCTTTATCAGCCTTCTTCTGCCCCTGTCAGTCCTCCCTGCGGATGCCCCCGGTGACCGCGGGTGACAGTGGGCAGACTGCTCTTTCAGGATAAACACTTACATAGTCCATATTACATCACAAGGTACCTTATTATGGGTATGATTTCAAAGAATTGCTATACTTTAACAGCTGAATCATTGATGGGCTCCATGAGATCAGGGTAATGGACAGGATAAGCGGTTTTATGAACTTCGTGTCAATATGACCTTTTTCTGGACAGGAGGTAGGTCGGAAATGAAAAATCAGAGATTGAGGGAACTGATGAACAGGCCCGGGATCATCATCGCTCCCGGAGTAAGCGATGCCATAGGGGCCCGGCTGGTCGAAAAAGTTGGGTTCCATGTCTGTTACATGACCGGCAACGGTGCGGTCGCAAGCATGATGGGCAAACCGGATATCGGTGTGGCTACCATGACGGAAATGGTCCAGAGAGCCCATTACCTGGCGTCATGTATAAGTATTCCCCTTATCAGCGATGCAGATAATGGCTATGGAGGTCTTAACAACGTCAAGCGAACGGTTGAAGAATTCGAGGCTGCAGGCGTATCTGCCGTCCACATCGAGGATCAGGCAAGCCCCAAAAAATGTGGTGCCATGGAAGGGATACAGCTGGTATCCACCGAAGAGATGGCTGAGAAGATCAGAATTGCTGTTAAAGCCAGGAAAGATCCCGATTTTATGATCATTGCCCGTAGTGACTCCAGGAAGGTCCTTGGTTTCGAGGAATCCCTAAGACGGGCCAGGGCTTATGCTGATGCCGGAGCCGACGTGGTTTATGTTGAGATGCTTGAAAGCAGGGAGGAGATACTGAAACTGACCACCAGTGTGGATGCACCGGTACTTTACGATATGCTCGAGCTTTTCCCGGAAAACATCTATTCAAGCCAGGAACTGGAAGGCCTGGGCGTAAAGATCGTTATCTATTGCCTTTCAACAACCCTTTACGCGGCCAACAGGGTGAAAGAAATGCTCGAGATCCTTCAGCAAACAGGTACCACCAGTTCGCTCTTTGATAAAATGATGCCTCTCCATGACTACGAGGAACTCCTTGGTCTGACTGAAGAAATCAACATCCGGCAAATGCTCGGTTAAACGCAATTACAGGGGGGAAGGATCAAGGAGATCCTTCTCCCCTGTAATCCCCATCTGCCATAGTGCCAGAACCTACAGCCTATCTATGTGACAGTTCAGATGGTTATGGCATTTTTGAGGCTCGTAACAAAGGGTTTGACATTGTTTTCGAGCTCTTTCCTGTCATGTCCGAATTTTTCAACCAGGCGGACAATGGCACTGCCCACTACCACTCCGTCCACTATAGATGCCACCCTGGCAGCTCTTTCCGGACCTTCGATGCCGAATCCCAACGCAAGAGGTATGCTGACGTGTTTTCTAACCCTTGCGATGTATTCGCCCATCTGTTCGTGGAAACCACTTTCCTGGCCGGTGATCCCAAGGAGAGATACGCAGTAGACAAAGCCCCTGCCCCTTCGGCCTGTCTCGATGAGGCGCCTCTCTTCAGTATTTGGTGTCAACATGAGGATTCCATCAACACCTTGCCTGTCGAGAGTGCTGTAAAAGTCTTCTCCTTCATCGAAGGGAAGGTCAGGTACGATCACCCCTGAAATCCCTGCTTCCGCGGCATCCAGTGCGAAGCGTTCCTCGCCGTAGCTCATGATCGGGTTGTAATAGCCCATGAGAACAAGTGGGGCCTTTACATCACCTTTCAGGTTCCTCGCGAGGTCGAGGACTTTCGAGAGAGTGGTTCCCGCTTTAAGTGCCCTCTGTCCGGCTGCCTGTATAACAGGGCCATCAGCTTGAGGATCCGAGAAAGGGACTCCCAATTCAATAATGTCGACTCCCGCCTCTTCAAGGGCCAGAACCAGCGAGCGGGTGGTCTCAAGATCGGGGTCCCCGGCGGTAACAAAGGATATCAGGCATTTGCCTTTGTTGAAAACATTCCCAAGTTGTCTCATTATGCCTCCACTCCTTCCAACAGGTAGGGTCTGACTGAATTCATATCCTTGTCGCCCCGCCCGGACAGATTGATCACTACCAGGCAATCCTTCGGAAGACCAGGAGCGGTCTTCAAGACCTGTGCTATGGCATGGGAACTCTCCAGTGCGGGGATGATCCCCTCCAGCTTTGAAAGCAGAGAGAAAGCCTCCAGTGCCTCCCTGTCCGTTACCGATGTGTACTCCACCCGCCCCGACTCCATATAAGCGCTGTGTTCCGGGCCGACCCCTGGATAATCCAGTCCGGCAGAGATGGAGTAGGCCTCGATGATCTGCCCTTCTTCATCCTGGAGAAGATAGGAGCGGCTGCCATGAAGAACACCTATCCTTCCTGCAGTGAGTGTCGCAGCATGTTCACCTGTTTCGATCCCTTTCCCTGCCGCCTCTACGCCTATCATCCTGACGCTGGGATCCCCGATGAAGGGATGAAAAAGCCCAATGGAATTGCTTCCACCTCCCACGCATGCCACGAGCAGGTCGGGAAGACGTCCCTCGGCTTCGTACATCTGCTCCTTTGTCTCGTCACCTATGATCCTCTGAAAGTCCCTCACCATAGCTGGATAGGGGTGAGGACCAACAACAGACCCGATGATGTAATGGGTGTCTTCCACGTGAGCGACCCAATGGCGGATAGCCTCGTTGGTGGCGTCCTTAAGGGTTCTGCTTCCGGAAAGCACAGGGACCACCTCGGTTCCAAGAAGGCGCATCCGGTCCACGTTCAAAGCCTGGCGTCGCATATCTTCTTCCCCCATGAAAACATGACATTCCAGTCCGAAACGAGCCGCTGCTGTTGCTGTAGCCACACCGTGCTGTCCTGCCCCGGTCTCGGCGATGATACGTTTCTTTCCAAGGCGTAGAGCGATAAGGGCCTGGCCCAGGGCGTTGTTGATCTTATGCGCCCCGGTAGGGTTAAGATCCTCCCTTTTGAGATAGATCCTGGCACCTCCCAGGTATTCCGTGAGTCTCTCAGCGAAATAGAGTGGTGAAGGACGTCCGCAGTACTTTGAAAGCAGCTCTTTCAGTTCTTTCTGGAAAGCCTGATCGCAGCTAAGTTCATCGTAAGCTTTATCCAGTTCTTCCAATGCCGGAAATAACGTCTCCGGAACGAAGCGTCCTCCGAACCTGCCGTAATATCCTTTTCTGCTCATAAGGTCTCACTCCTTAAGATGGAAAAATCACTTTCATGGACCCTGAGAACTGCTTCACGTATAAGTTCCCGGTCCTTTTTTCCCGGTTCCCGTTCCAACCGGCTGTTAAGGTCTACCGCTGAAGGCCTGCAGATCCTGATGGCCTCGGTCACGTTATCCGGTCCCAGCCCACCTGCAAGAATGAAGGGTTTTCCTGGTAGGATCTTTTTCAGCAGTTCCCAGTTGAAGGTTCTTCCCGTTCCACCAGATGTTCTTCCCACACGGGTATCGAATAGAAAATAGTCGGCTCCCTGGTAGTTCTCTATATCCTTAAGATCAGCTTCTGTTGCTATGGAGAAGGTTTTGATGGTCTTCAACTTATGCCCGAGGAGCATGGCAGGATCTTCCTGTCCATGGAACTGGATATGACTGAAAAGATCGCTGGCGATGACCCTCTCCAACATTCTTTTTTGAGGGTTCATGACTACTGCCACCGTGGAGATAAAGGGGGGCAATCCCCGGGTAAGTTCAGCCACCTGTTCCAGTGAAACCCTACGGGGACTTTCTGCAAGGATGAATCCCAGGGCGTTGATCCCGGACTCGACAGCGGCGTTAACGTCTTCCCTGCGGGTCAGGCCGCAGACCTTGATCCCGGTCATGAAGATCAGCTACCTTTCAGTACCGCTATGAGGCCGGCAGGATCAGGAGAACGCATAAGGCTCTCTCCCACAAGGATCCCGTCCACACCCGCATCTTCAAGTCGAGCGGCCTGTTCCCGTGATGCAATGCCGCTTTCTGACACGATCCTTTTTTCCCCTCTTGCTCCAAGACGTTCCATCTCCCGGATCAACCTTTCGGAGACAGAGAGGTCAACTTTAAAATCTTCCAGGTCCCTGTTGTTAATACCGATGATCTTTGCCGGTGTCTCTAGGACCAGGTGAAGATCATCTTCGTTATGTATCTCCACAAGGGCTTCCATTCCAAGGGAGTAAACCCGTTCCAGCATGTTTCTCAACCCGGGTCCTTCCAGGATCCTTGCGATCAGAAGTACCGCGTCGGCACCCAGGAAATAGCTCTCATCCACTTGTATGGGCTCGATAAGAAAATCTTTCCGCAGCAGGGGAAGTTGTGCCTTGTCACGGAGCTCCCGGAGTATAAAGCCACTCCCCTGAAAAAAGGTTCGGTCCGTCAGTACCGAAACGGCAGCAGCGCCTCCTTTTTCATAGACCTCCATCTGATGTTGTGGATCAAAGTGTTCACAGATGATCCCTCGAGAGGGTGACGCTTTCTTGATCTCGGCAATGACAGAAAGCCCAGGTTCGCTCAGTGCATGAAAAAGGGAAGTCCTTGGGCTTTTTAGCTCAGCGACCTCTCGTACCTTCTCGGCCACAATACTGTCCAAGATCATGCCACTCCCTCCTGTCGTGAGCGGCAGAAGGCAACCACCTCTCTAACCTTTTCAGCAGCTCGTCCGCTGTCTATTACCTCCTCCGCCATCCTCGCACCGACTTTAAGGGAATCCACCTTTCCTGCGGTCATTAACGAGGCTGCGGCGTTCAATACCACTACATCCCTATGAGCTCCTTTTTCGCCCCCAAAGATCTTTTCGATGATCTCCCGGTTATCCTCCGATGTGCCCCCCATGGCGTAACCATCCTCAGCCTGGCTGAGTCCTGCGTCATTTGCGCAGATCTCCAGGTCTTTCACCACGTTGTCTTTCAGGAAGCTGACCCTGTTAGGCCCACTTAGAGACAGCTCATCCATACCGCCATGACCATGGACCACAAGGGCACGCTTGATCCCCAGTTGGCCCAGTACCTCTGCCATGGGACGGACCAGTTCGGGTGAAAAGACCCCGGTCAGCTGGTATTCAGGACGGGCCGGATTCGTAAGGGGGCCAAGAACGTTGAAAATGGTTCTTAAGCCAAGGGCTTTTCTGACCGGGACAACGTTTCTCATGGCCTGGTGAAAGTATGGGGCAAAAATGAAGCCGAATCCTGTTCTTTCAACGCAACCAGCCACATCGACAGGGTTGGCGAGAAGAGGAATGCCAAGGGCTTCAAGCACATCGGCGCTTCCGCATCTGCTGGATACGGAACGGTTCCCGTGCTTTGCCACGTATACACCGGAGGCCGCCACAACAAGGGCCGTGGCTGTTGAAATGTTGAAGGTTCCGGTCCCGTCGCCTCCTGTTCCAACGATGTCCAGTAGAGGCCGGCGTGAAACCTTCACGGGCAGCGCCTTTTCTCTCATTACACGTGCAGCCTCTGCTATCTCGATAACGGTCTCCCCTTTGACCCTGAGAGCTGCAAGGAATGCCGCCATCTGGGCCTCGGGAACCTGCCCCTCCATAATGGCTTCCATGGCCCCCGTCATTTCATGGGACGTAAGATCTGTGCGGGTCAATACTTTTTCCAGGTGTTCTATCAACATTGTTATCTCATCTCCTCTCAGGTTTTCTGATCAGGCGGCTATTTGCCGATGAAAATTTCTCAGAATTGTCATACCCGACTCGGTCAGGATCGATTCGGGGTGGAACTGGACACCGAAAATGGGAAAATCCCTATGCTCCAGCGCCATCACTGACCCGTCCTCTGTGAGGGCGGTTATCTCAAGTATTTTCGGGAAAGACGTCTTATCCACCACGAGGGAATGATATCTTGTAGCACGAAAAGGCTGTGGAAGCCCCTCGAGGATCCCCTTTCCCAGGTGATGTATTTCAGAGACTTTTCCATGGAAGGGAGCTGTTGCCTTGATGACTTTTCCGCCAAAGACCTCGCCAATGGCCTGGTGTCCCAGGCATACTCCAAGAATAGGTATCCGTCCCTTAAAGGCACGGATCACTTCCTTGGAGATCCCGGCTTCATCTGGAGTTCCTGGCCCTGGAGAAATGACTATCTGGTCAGGATGGATGATCTCGATCTGCTCCACATTGATATGGTCGTTTCGAACTGTTATCACCTCGTCAAGCTCTGAAAGGTACTGAACGAGGTTATAGGTAAAGGAATCGTAGTTATCGATCATCAGGATCATTTGATGTTCCTCCTTTCCAGTGTCTGTTCCAGTGCTTTCAAAAGGGCACTGGCCTTGCTGCGGGTTTCCTCATATTCCCTTTCGGGGACCGAATCGTAGACGATCCCCGCCCCTGCCTGGACGCTTATGGTATTGTCCTCACGGATCATGGTCCGGATGACGATACATGAATCCAGGTCTCCATCGAATCCTATGTAGCCTACTGCCCCTGCGTAAGGACCCCGTGGCAGGCTCTCGAGGTCCTCGATGATCTCCATGGCCCTGATCTTGGGGGCTCCGGAAACTGTACCTGCCGGAAATGCAGACTCAAGCACTTCCAGGGCGCTCATATCTTCCCGTCTTTCTCCCTCTACCTGGGAAACGATGTGCATCACCCGGGAATAGAATTCCAATCCCATCAATTCGGTTACTTTGATAGTCCCTGTACTGCAGACCCTCCCAAGGTCATTCCGTGCGAGGTCCACGAGCATGAGATGTTCCGCCCGTTCCTTCTCATCTGCCAGCAGCTCTTCGGCGAGAAGCCTGTCCTCTTCAGGGGAAGCTCCTCGAGGGCGGGTTCCCGCCAGGGGACGGGTAATGACCTTCTGTCCCTCCACCTTCACCAGGACCTCAGGAGAGGAGCCGATGATCTCAAGACCCGGTAGACCCAGGAAGAACAGGTATGGAGAGGGATTGATCTCCTTAAGGGTCCTGTAGATCTCTAACGAGGGGAGATCCGTCTCGGTGGAAAAACGCTGGGATAGTACCACCTGGCAGATATCGCCTGCGATTATATGATCCAGTCCTTTTCGCGTCATTTCGAGGAAATCCCCTTTGGATGTGTGTGCCTTGACAGGGCCAAGGAAACAGGGCCCATGGGGAGGTATTGCCGGGATCTCTTCAGTGACCCGGTCTTTCAGTGTCTCAAGTATTCCGATCCCCTCATCATAGAGCAGGTCAAGGCTCTTCCCGGAAGAGGGTTCTGGAATTCGAACGTTATGGATAAGGAAAAGGTTTTCTGTCTCATGATCGAAGGCAGCCATGGTCACAAAGCCCATCAGCACGGCATTGTTCTGATCCGAAGGTCTCAGCTTCCTGCCTGACCCGTGGAACAACTGCTCCCATTCCTCGACCATGCCGTAACCGAAGTAGCCTACTATTCCTCCTGCAAAAGGGGGGAGGTTATCTATTCTCGGTGGCCTTTTACAGGAAAGGTAGTCGGTTATGGCCTTTCGTACCCCTCCGGGGGAAGGATAAAAACCAGTGTGAGTCCCTTCCGCGCCCAGAACCTTACACCCTTCAGTGGTCACAAGAAAGATACTTTCAGGATCTCCTCCGACAAAGGAATAGCGTCCTCCCGTTCCTCCCCGGTCACCACTCTCAAGCAGGAAGGAATAGCCTGTGCCTGCATCGAGTTTCATGTACACGGAAAGGGGTGTTTCCTCTCCTGTTCCCATCTCCAGTACCAGGGGTACCAGGTCATATCTTTCAGCAAGATCTTTGAAAGTGTCCCGACTCGTAATTCTGTGGCCCGTAAATGTGTTCATTCGGTAAGGCATGGAATACCTCCTTGATCTCCAGGTCCTTCCCGGAGGGATAAAAAAATAGGGAGGGTCCTTAATAAGGCCCCTCCCTGGGTGCAGGTACACGAAAGGCCTTGAAAGAGAATCCCTTATAGGATCCGCCTCCAAGGCCTCTTGAATTTATAAACTAACGATCGTTAAGGCTCATGGCGGCAGACTTAGAAGGTCTGCCACCACCAATTCCTGGTTGTAAGTGCTCTTATCATGATCGTAAGCTCCTGTCTTAAGGTTGTTGCGGGGGATTATACCGCCCTTTGTATAGATTTGTCAAACAGGAATACTATCCATGGGATCCCAAAAAGAGGGAGGATCTCGTAAAAATGTACAAAGACCGGATTTTATGATTTAACACGCAGATACTTCACTGTATTTGAAAGCATCTTTGAATATCAGAGCGATGTGACAGGGTATAATTAGAAATGTATTATGATTCAGCAGATCAGAGCATAAACAAGAGGTGTGTCATGGAAGGGATGGAATATCTCTACGAGCTCTTTGGATCCATGCCCCGAGGGGGGCCCGGAAATAAAAGGTCTACACGCCGGGCTTTCGAATTGATCCCGGCACTTCCTGGAGATCCTTTCATCCTTGATATCGGCTGCGGCCATGGGGTCCAGACCCTGGAGCTTGCACATATGTCAGGAGGCAGGGTAATTGCCCTGGATAATCACCACCCTTTCCTGGATATACTGATGGAGAAGGCGAGGGAAGAGGGGCTTGATGACAGGATAGAACCTGTCTGCATGTCCATGCTTGAGATGGATTTCGAAGAAGGGACCTTTGACCTGATCTGGTCTGAGGGGGCCCTATATAATATGGGTTTCCCGGAAGGACTCCGAAAAGGCCGGACTCTTCTGAAAGAAGATGGCTACATGGCGGTTTCGGAACTGACTATCCTTTCCAAGGATGCTCCGGACCCGGTCATGGAATACTGCAAAAGGGAATATCCTCCTATCAGGGATGTGCAGGGCAATCTTGAAATGATCAGGGCAGAGGGGTTTCATCTCGTGGGTCATTTCACCCTGGACAGTTCGGCCTGGCTTGAATGCTTCTATGAGCCCATGGAAAAGGAACTGGAGAGGCTGGAAGGTAAATACCGGGGGAATGAGACTGCCCTGGGGTTCTTTGAGGAGATGAGAAATGAAATATATATGTACAGGAAATATGGGCAATTCTATGGCTATGAATTTTTCGTGATGCAGAAAAGAGGAAGATGATCTTTCTGTAAAGGTCTGATCTTCAGAAAGGAGGTTATCATGAAAGCTTTAAGATACCTGGGTTCTATCGCTTTTGTGGCTGGTCTCTTCTTTTCCATCTTCCTGGGAATTCCCTGGGCTGTCATCGTCGCGGATGATCCCCCGGTGCCATGGTGGCTTCGGATGGCCATCTTCGCCCTTCTGGGAGGTATCCTTGTGGTCCTTGCCACGGTGGCCATAGAACAGAGAATGAAGAGAAAAACACTGAAAAAGTCAGCCCCCATTACCAGGAGACCCCACGGGCTGATCCTACAGAACACAGCGGAGATACCTGGGAGAAAGGTTTCCGAAGTCCTTGGTATGGTGGAGGGACACACGGTATATGCCATCTGGATAGGAAAAGACCTTTCCGCCCTTATCCGTCTCATCCTCGGCGGGGAACTCACAGAGTACACCGATATGATGGGCAGGGCCAGGATCCTCGCCACCAACAGGATGGTGGCAAGGGCGGAAAAGATGGGTGCCGACGCTGTCATCAATGTCCGATATATGACCACCAGCGTGATAGGGAGTGCGGCTGAGCTCCTGGTGTATGGCACGGCGGTGAAGCTGAAGGAATAGTGAGTAAAGCCTTATTTTCTGTTTCGGGCGATATATGGGGACACGCCTTTTTTGAAGGGGCTTGTCCCTTTTTCTTTTTCCTCACCCCGTGATTAGACATCAAAGAGCCGGATCATAAGTGGTTCAGCCTATGAAATTGTATGTTCAAAAACATTTACCCATGTCCTTAACACTTCTTTACATTCCTTAACCGCCATCTTACATAAATCAGGGTATAGTCCTTTCATATAGCAGGGCCTTGACCCGGAGAGGAGGAAGAACAATGAATCCGGAAAAGAAGTTTTTCCCGGGATCCAGCACCCTGGTAGTGCTGGTAGCTTTTCTGTGCCTGGTGGTCATCCTTTCAACACCTCTTGTTTCAAGTGCCGATCCTCCAGGAAGATATAATGTCCAGGATGAGAAATTCTGGAACTTCGAGGAAATTGTCAGGGAGCTGGATCTTTCAAAGTCTCAACGGGAAAGAGTGAGGGCCGTTCTCCGGAGCTCCAGGGAGATGGAGAGAACAAGAGAGAGAGAGCTGGAAAGGCTTCTGGAAAGGATGGAGCGGAGGGATTCCTGGCGGAATGACCATCTCCGGGAAAGGATCGAAGATCTGACCGCAGATCTGATATCTTTGCATTACAGGAAATTGAATCGCATTTACAGCATCCTCGACAGGGATCAGAGAAGAAAGCTGCAATGGATGGTGGAACGCCTCGATCGCGACAGGGATTACAGGGATAGGCGGTGGGAAAGGAAAGATTCATGGAAAGAGCGTAAGGAGAACTGGAAAGAGTACAAAGAGTATCTCAAGGAGAGAGAAAAATACGAAAAATATGAAAAATACCGTGAAAGGTTCCGTATCCCCCGGAGTGAAATGAACAGGATCGTGATACGCAGAGACTATCCTTCCCGAAGAGCCAGGGATATTTGTGAAAGACAGGCAGAGATAATGGTAAGGGTAATGTGGGAATATAAAGATATTGATCTCCTGGTGTATTACACTAAACATCTCTGGTAAGAGGTATCCCGTCAGAAAAACTTCCAGGCGAGGGGATTCCCCTCGCCTGGATCATTCAGGGTAATTCCCAAAAGTATCTCTAACAGAGTCATTCCTTGTAGCCGAAGCCTTCGGAGATCTTCCATGCGGCCTGTATGACCTCGGGGATCAGCTCCTGGATCCTTTCGTCTGTGAGCCTTACTGTAGGGCCAGCGATAGCTATGCTTGCCCAGACCTTACCATGTCGATTTTTTATTGGAGCAGCAATAGCCCGGATGCCTGGAAAGCTTTCTTCATCACTCAGAGAGTACCCCCGGGACCTGATCTTCTCATACTCATGGAGAAGTTCATCCGGTTCTGTAAGGGTATAGGGGGTCCTTTTGTCGAACCTGGTGGATGCCAATACATCCCTTATCCGTTCATCCGGTTCATAAGCTGTCATGAGTTTCCCCTGGGCTCCCCTGTTCGGAGCGAGCCTGGTGCCCACTTTGCCTTCAAATCGCAGAGGCTGATCACTCACGATCTGATGGGCCAGTACAGCGTTGTCTCCCTCCCTTATGCACAATCCAACAGATTCTCCAGATATTTCAAGAAGTTCTCTCATCACAGGTTCTGCAATTTCGAGAAGATTCTTTTCGGTTTTATAGATATTTCCAAGCCTGAACAGAACAGGACCAAGGGAGTATTTGCGGGTTTCAGGGTCCTGGTTAACAAAATTTTCACTTAAAAGTACCCCAAGGATCTTGAAGATACCACTTCGCCCGTAACCCATTTCTTTAGCCAATTCCGAAAGGCCCATTTCGTAAGGTGGTTCGCCAAGCCGTTTCAGTATCCACGTGATCTTTTCGGTACTGTTCATTTAAAACGCCTCTTCCTCTGGTAAGTAGAACTGTACATTATCTGAAAGATAATCAAAAGGAGCCCTTCTTTCTTGACTAAATAAATGTAACATGATATTACTTTATTGTCACTGTATTCTCAGAAGAAACACGTTTCCACACAAGAAACAAAGGAGGCGGTATATTGGATCAGGGAAGAATAAAGCAGATAAAAACTGTTGTCATCGAGATGCCTTTTCGAAAAACATGGCAGATATCCCTTTATGCAGCTAAAACCAGGCCTCATCTGCTGGTAATGGTTGAAACCGAGGAAGGTATAAGGGGTTACGGCGAGGCATCCCCCTCCCTTGCGTTCATGGGAGAAACAGCGTATACGGACCAGGAAGTGATCGAGAGGAATTTTAAAGAGCAACTGAAAGGGATAAGTGTCCTCCATATTGCCGAGATCCATCGAAGGATGGACAGGATCGCTGCAGACTGTCATGGTGCTAAAACAGCCCTGGACCTGGCTATCTACGATACTGCAGGACAATTGCTTCAGATCCCGGTATATTCCCTGCTGGGTGGAAAGGTAAGGGATTCAGTCAGACAGGCATGGGTTCTGGGAATACAGAATATTGAGGAGGGACTTTCTGAAGGCAGGTCAAGCATAGAAAAGGGTTACGGAACCCTGAAAGTAAAAGTGGGGACAGATCCAGCCCGAGAAAAACTGCTCCTGGCAAGGTTACGGGACGAACTGGGATACACTTTCAAGCTCAGGATAGATGCAAACCAGGCATTTACAGCTTCGGAGGCTTTGTCTTTTTATGACGGGATAAGCCACCTTGAGCTGGAATATGTGGAACAGCCTGTGAAGCGATGGGATCTGAAGGGACTCAAGTTCGTAAGAGATAGAATTGATGTTCCTGTAATGGCTGACGAGAGTTGTGCGGGCATCCATGATGCCATAAGGATAATTGATATGGAAGCGGCTGATATCCTGAACATCAAGGTTGCGAAAGTAGGTGGCCTCTACAGGGCTTTACAGACAGCTGCCATAGCTGAGGCAGCAGGCCTCACTGCAGTGGCAGGCAGCAATATCGAAGCTGGCCTTGGTTCCATGGCAAATGTCCATTTCACGGCAAGCCAGGTATGTATGTGTCATGATAATGATCAGATAGCAGTTCCTCTATACGAAGAAGACATCCTGGATCTTCCTCTTTCGGTGATCCTCGGGGAGGTCCCTCTTCCTGACAAGCCAGGTTTTGGGGTTATTTTGCATAGAAAATATCTGGACCTTTTCTGAGGAGTCTTCGCAGGAAGATCGGAAAAAATGATCCTTTAAGGAGGGTAAGCTATGAATGACAGAAAATTATTCAGGGGAAAAATGATTCTCGCGGGATCAATGATA
The DNA here is from genome assembly GCA_016927765.1 of Synergistales bacterium. Lineage (GTDB taxonomy): Bacteria > Synergistota > Synergistia > Synergistales > JAFGMB01 > JAFGMB01. The sequence goes on along the minus strand of JAFGMB010000236.1, from coordinate 25,595 downwards.
TTTCTGGTGACTCTATCAATGCTTCTGATGAACGGTATATCTGTTGCGGCGGAAAAAGTGATAACCCTGATTTATGCTGAATCAGGGCCTCCAGCCGGTCTCGGGGGGAATTTCGTAAAGATAATGAAAGAGGAGATCGAAAAGAATACCGACGGAAGGGTTACCCTTGAAGTCTACTGGCAGGGGTCCCTGTTGAAGGGAAAAGAGATACTGAACGGTGTAAAACAGGGAATGGTAGATATGGGATACGTTCTTCCTGCATATTATCCTAAACAGCTTTTCATACATAATGCCTTTGCCCTTTTCCCGGAAGGCCCCACGAAGTTCGCCAATCTCAGTCGGGCTATCACCAGTTGCTATGAGTCTATACCCGATTTCGGGAAGGAGATGGGGAAATGGAACCAGAAGGTCCTGTTCATGAGGTTCATGCTTCCCATGGCTCTTTGTTCAACAAAGCCCTTTACAGGTTTTGATGATTTTTCAGGTCTCAGGGTAAGGGCATCGAGTGCAAACTATCTCAAGGCTTTGAAAGCAGCAGGGGCAACACCTGTTTCAGTTCCATGGAGTGACTGTTACATGGCCCTCCAGACGGGCACCATCGATGCCGTGTTCACAAATTACGATGGTATCTTTGCGACCAAGCTCGACGAACCTGCAAAACATATATTTACAGCCAGGGAATTATGGGTGCCCATGCCCATTTTTGTGACTATAAACCTCAATAAATGGAACAGCCTTCCGGAGGATATACAACAGGGGATCCTGAAAGCCAACGAGGCAGTAATTGCAAGGTTTTCCGATCTTTTCGAGCTCGAATGGGACAGGATAGTCATGTCCCAGAAAGACAGGGGATGCACTGTTACCGAGGCATCAGGGGAAGATATCGGGAAATGGGTTAACCTGGAGGCCTGGGAAGAATTGAAAGAGAACTGGGTAGCTGAAGCAGAAAAAATGGGTGTCGAGAACGGGCACGAAATACTGGTGACCATGGATAAGTTCATTTCCGGAGAGATCAGGAAAGAAAAAGAATGATCCTTGAATATCATTAAGGGCATGGCCGTTAGGGGCCTGCCCTTCCCAGGAAGGTAAAGGAGGCGTCCATGCTCAGCAGGATAACCGCTTTAATGCACAGATCCAACAACCTCTTGGCAGAACTCAGCGGATGGCTTGTTACTGCCATAATGGTTTTCCTTATATTCGATATTGTCTCCCGCCTGTTTTCGAAGCCTGTTCAGGGAGTAAGTGAAATGGCTGTCTTTGCCCTTGTCGCGACAGTGTACCTTGGTTTGTCCCATTGCGAGGAGAACCGTAACCACATCAGGGTGGAATTTTTCATGGAGAAAATGTCTCCCCGCACCAGGAAGATCTCCGATCTTTCAGACTATCTTATAGCTGTTCTTTTTATGGCCATCGCTTCATATGCCTCATATATGAACGCCCTTTTCTCCTACCAGACAGGAGAAGCTATCTCAGGAACCACACCTCTGCCTGTATATCCTGTAAAATTCATAATTTTTATAGGCTGTGCCTTTTACCTTTTGCAGCTCCTTGTCAATGGGGCTCAAAGGGTGCTGGAAATATCGGCAAAATCGGTCTCAAGATCGGGAGGTGAATGATGTGGATCCAGTAACTGTTGGCCTTATAGGTATCCTTCTTCTCCTGGTTCTTCTTGGAAAAGGGGTCCATATCGCCATTGATTTCTTCGTCGTGGGGTTTCTGGGGATCACGGTTCTTGTGGGTTTACAGGGAGCCATGAGCTTTCTGAGCCAGACCATGTATTACACCATAGCAACCCCCACCTTCTGTGCCTTGCCTCTATTTATTCTCATGGGAGCCTTTGCTGCCATGGGGACTTTTGCCCAGCAGGCCTATGAAGGGATTCACGATCTGACTGAAGGTCTTCCCGGATCTCTGGCCATCGCTACATGTTTCGGTTGTGCGGCTTTTGGGGCAGTTTCGGGTTCCTCGCTTGCCACTGCTGCATTGTTCGGAAAGATCGTGCTGCCGGAGATGATGCGTTACAGATATGATAAGCCTTTTGCCCTGGGTAGCATAGCCGCGGCAGGAGGTTTTGCGGCCATGATCCCTCCCAGTGCGGGTTTCATCGTATATGCCATTTTTACAGAACAGTCCATCGGGAAATTATTCATGGCCGGCATCCTCCCTGGTATCCTCACTGCCATAGCTTTTTCTGTTCTGATAGTGATAAGGGTGGTCAGAAAACCTTCGTTGGCTCCCCGGGAGGCATCTGGAAGCAGCGAGAAATGTCCTGTAACAAAGAGCAGGCTCGCCTCACTGAGGAAAATGTGGTCTATAGGCCTCATAGCCGTGATAGTACTTGGAGGTATATATTCGGGTTTCTTTACTCCTACTGAGGCGGGGTCAGTGGGTGCCCTTGCAGCACTGGCCCTTGGTTTCCAGCAGGGCAAGATCAGGTCTCTTGGAGTGATCAGGAAGGCCATGAGGGATTCAGCTCATACCACTTCCATGATCTTCATCATCATGGTGGGTGCCCTTTTCTTCGGCAGGTTTCTTGCCCTTACCAGGATACCTACCTTTGCCTCCAACCTGATCATAGGATGGAACATGCCCAGGTTCGCAGTTCTTTTCGGAATACTCGTGATATGGTTCCTCCTGGGGATGATAGTTATCCCTACAGGCATCATGGCTCTTACTCTGCCTATCTTTTTCCCCATAATTGTCTCTCTCGGATATGATCCCATCTGGTTCGGTGTGATCATAATGAAGCTTGGAGAAATAGCTGCGATCACTCCTCCTGTGGGGCTCAATGTGTATGCTCTCAAAGGTGTGGCCGGAAAGGATACCTCCCTCGAAGAAGTCTTCAGGGGAGTATGGCCTTTTATTTTCTGTGAGCTGGTGGTGCTTGCCATATTGATAGCTTTCCCGCAGATATCGACTTTTCTGCCCGATCTGATGGGCAACTGAAGCACAAGGTGATATTCATGAATGAAAAAAGCAGGGCATTTCTGCAGAGAGCTTTATCAAAAGAAGAAAAGATCATCTCATGGAGAAGGGATTTCCATAAACACCCTGAGTTGGGTTTCGAGGAAAACAGGACTTCCTCTATCATTGCAGAAGCTCTTGAGCAAATGGGCTATGAAGTTTCCGGGGGCATAGGTATTACCGGTGTGGTGGCTACTCTGACAGGAGAGAGGGAAGGACCTTCAAGGGCTCTGAGAGCGGACATGGATGCGCTTCCAATGAAGGAAGAGACCGGGCTTCCTTATGCTTCAGTGCATCATGGCATAATGCATGCATGCTGTCATGATGGTCACATGGCCATGCTCCTCGGCGCGGCTGAAATAATAGCTGAATGCAGACAGGACCTGAGAGGGAAGATAGCCCTTGTCTTTCAGCCTGGTGAAGAAGGTTTTGCCGGTGCTAAAAAGATGCTGGAAGAGGGGTTCTTGGAAAAATACCCCCTGGATTTCATGTTCGGCCATCATATCATGCCTGTTATCCTGCCTCACAAAAGCCTTACTACCAGGAAAAATGCATTTACCGCCAACAGTGACCGTTTCTACATAGATATCCAGGGCAGGGGTGGACATGCTTCCATACCTCACCTGGTAAAAGATCCCATCCCGGCCCTTGGGCAGATGATAGGGGCCATAAACAGCCTTGTCAGCAGGAATATCGATCCCTTCGAAGAAGTTGTGGTTTCCATAGGCCAGGTGCATGCAGGTTCAAGCGAGAATATCATTCCCGATTCTGCTTTGGTTACAGGCTCGGTAAGGACTTTCACCGATCTTTCCCAGGAACTCGTCCACAAAAGACTTGAAGAGATATGTGAAGGTATCGGTCAGGCTTACGGGCTCGGAACTTCCTTCGAATACAGGTACAATTACCGGTCCGTAATGAACGATCCGGATCTTACAGGACAATTGATCGAGTTGGGTCTTGAATTCTGCGATGATGTGATCGAGAGGGAACATCCCTTCACAGGATCGGAAGATTTTTCATTCTTTTCCAGGGAGATCCCCTCATGTTTCGTGATGATAGGAGCTGAAGGAACGGAGGGTGTACATAATCCGAAGATGACCTTCGACGAGAGCATTCTTTCCTGGGGTGCGGCCTGGCAGGCATACCTGGCTATCAGAAGCGGCGATGAGTGGTTCAAAAACTTCAGGGGATAAACATTTCGGATGAAAAAGCACATAGGGGGGCGGAGTTATCCGCCCCCCTATGTGCTGGTTATTCAGTTTAGATTTTGTTACATCCATGCGGTGTGAACAGATCTTTACCATGCAATACAAAGAGATTTGCAATAGCTTTGCCCTTTTACAATTCCATCCTGTAACCTGCCCCCGGCCAGTCCACATCTTTGTGGATAGCGGCAAGGGCTGCAGCTGCCCTGAAACCCGAACAATGGCAGGGTCTCCATTTGCTGACCTGGAAACGGGCTGTCAGTTCTTTTGTCAGTTTTTCAAGTTTTTTGCTGTTGAAGGCCCTGGTATGCATTCCTCCCAAGACGCTGTAAAAGCGGTTCGTATTGAAATGGCCTGAAACGGTGTCAAGGATATTCATTACACCGGCGTGGGCACATCCCAGGATCACGCTCAAGCCATGTTTGCCTTCGACTACAAAAGACAGGTCATCATGAAAAGGATCCAGTTGCCAGCCATCCCCGGAGGGTACAACCAGGTTTTCGGGCCTGTCCCAGAATTCGGGCTTCCTGGTCTCAACAGGTATTTCAACCCCCCAGAGGTGATCCGTTATCCTGGTAAGTCCTTCAACAGTTAGGAGTTTTATGGCTTCCCTGTTGAGATGGCAACCTACAAATAAAGGAATGTTATTACGGATGCTCATATGCAGCTCATTTATCCTATCATGGCCCCAGACTTCCAACTGGCTGTTCTGGAGGAGCATCTCTCCAAGGCCACCAGTGTGATCGAAATGACCATGACTCAGGAGAAGGGTGTCAACTTTTCCAAGGTCAAGGCCAAGTATGCCGGCATTGTAGACAAGGGATTTCCCCTGGCCGGTATCCATGAGGATCTCATTTCTTTCATCCGTCAAATGGAGGCTGAAGCCGTATTCTCCGAGCAAATCCCCTGACACCGCCATGTTCTCCACCAGAACAGTCAGATCCATGTCCATACCTCCCATTCATTCACGAAATGCCTTTTCCTGAAATTTATGGCATTCTCAACTGGCCTGCCCTTTAAGACACCTATTGTTCCCATGAGGTTGCCAGCAGAGTTCTTGACTGTTTCAGCTATATTTATGAAGGATCTCCACAAGCTTTCCGTCGTCCACGTTTCCACCTGAGATGACAAGTCCTACTTTCATGCCCGTAACGTTCACTTTTCCTGAAAATAGACCGGCTAATGAAGTGGCAGCTCCCCCCTCTATCACCTGGTGATGATGGTGATGGGTAAAAGCCATTGCCTCTTCCAGTTCGTCTTCAGATACGGCAATGATCCCTGCAAGCCTCTCTTTGAGGTATTCGAACAAGGGCTGGGAAGCCCCTCCGCAGAGGGCATCAGCAATGGTCTCATCTTCATCCACCGGGACCACCCTGTCCTGCCTGAAGGCTTCTGGCCAGGCCGGATTGGCAGATGCATGTACGCCCCACACCTGGATACCGGGTCTCAATGCCTGAGCTGCTGTGATCACACCTGAAATAAGTCCTCCTCCGCTGATGGGGCAGAAAATGATATCCAGTTCCGGTTCGTCCATGAGCATTTCAAGGGCAAGGGTTCCCTGGCCTGCGGCTATCTTCAGATCCTCAAAGGCCGAAACATAGGTGAGCCCCTCTTCGTCCCTGAGTCGGAAGGATTCATCCTCTGCATCGTTGTAGAAATGCCCTATAACCCTGAGGTCCACGTATTCTCCTCCGAGGTTTCGAATAGCATCTCTTTTTGTCTCCGGACACATACCCGGAACACATATGATCGCCTTTGTTCTGAGCATCCGGGCTGCTGTGGCAACACCCTGGGCATGGTTTCCCGAAGATGCGGTGACCACTCCCCTGGATCTTTCTTCTTCAGTCAGGGAGAACATCTTGTTCAGAGCCCCCCTGATCTTGAAGGATCTGCACATCTGCTGGTTCTCCCATTTCACATAAACCGCTGTTCCCACTCTATTGCTGAAGGGGATCGAATATTCGGTCGGAGTCCTGTGAATCCTTCCCTTGAGGAACCTTGCTGCAAGAAGCACATCCGTAATGGTGGGTTTTATCATCAGTCTTCATCCTCTCCTGGAGTTGCAGGTAATGCAAATAACTCTAAACCTGCTCTTTTCACCGACAAAGGTCACAACATCAAAGGGATCACATGGTCACAACCGAACCGAGACCCTTCTTTGCTGCACGATTAAGCGCCAGATTGGCCGTGATGATGTCCTGAAGGGCCATACCTGTGGCATCAAACATTGTTATCTCCTCCGAAGAATTTCTTCCGTCAGCCTGGCCAAGGATGACAGACCCTATCTCGGTCACATCCTCTTCACTGATAAGACCCTGCTCATAAGCATGGTGGCATTCACCATGATGAAGGGTCTGTTCCTGGGAATCGACAAAAAGGCTGGCTGCAGCTACAAGCTGAGGGTCAATTTCCTGTTTAAGGGTCATGTCAGCTCCAATGGCGTTGATGTGAGTGCCGGGCTGGATCCACTCCTTTCGCAGGAACCCTTTCCTGGCGGGTGTGCAGGTCACTATGATATCTGAATTCGAAGCTGGTTCAGCAATGTTTTCCCAGTCTACATGATCCAGTTTTACTGATCCATACCTGGGAGTCAATTCTTCTACACAGGCTCTTGCTGTTTCAGTGTGCCTGCTGGAAAAGGTTACAGATTCCAGGTCAGGCATCACTGCCATAAGACCTTCACACTGTGCCCTTCCCTGGGCACCTGCACCTAGGATCAGGACCTTACGGGAATTCTTTCGTGCAAGCCATTTCGCCCCAATAGCTCCTGCTGCTCCCGTACGAAGGTTGGTCACTGTCATTCCGTCTACAAGTCCCAAAGGCTGACCTGTCTCGATACTCATCACCATTACTAGGCCGGACAGGGCTGGTGCATTAAGTTTGACAGGATTGTCCGCAGAATAGCCAACTATCTTGAGCCCGAAAAGCCCCGCCCCTTCCAGGTAGCCTGATTTGATATCCATATCCCTTACACCTGGCTCGAACTCATGGAAGATCACCGGCCACAGTCCCGCTTCCCTGGCTGAAAAAAGACGATAGGCATCTTCGACGCAATCCACCACTTCAGGCATGCTGAGGACTTTCCCGAGATCATGGCAGTTCAGTACTCTCATATGGTACACAGGCAGCACCTCCGAAGTCTTTATGATGAGATTCAATGTATCCTTTGTGTTCTTTCGTGTCAATGAAATGAGAAAACCCCCTTCCTTGATGGAATGATATCCTTTATCATTAATTCCTGACATGAAATTCTTTGTATGGAGGTCAAAATGGCATTTTTACCGGAATCAGTAAGCAAAGCCTGGGAAGACCGTGACGGAGCAGTTGTCCTGGCCACGGTGGATGAGAAGGGTAATCCCAACAGCATTTATGCTACCTGTGTAAGCAAGTTCAGTGAGGACAGTCTTGTTGTTGCTGATAATTATTTTGACAAGACAAGGAAGAACATCCTTTCAGGAAGCAAAGGTTCCATCCTTTTCATCACCAGAGAAGGGAAATCTTTCCAGATCAAGGGAAAGATCGAATATCACAAGGCCGGAGAGATCTTTGAGGACATGAAGAAATGGAATCCTCAAAATCACCCCGGGCATGCAGCTGCGGTATTGAAAGTTGAAGAGGTTTACTCCGGGTCAGAGAGGCTTCTCTGATCCCGGTTTTAAATGGTACAGAATAAGAACAGGCGAGGGAAGCTTCCCTCGCCTGTTCTTATTCATCAGTATCTGTTTTAATTTCCGGGATAGAGGTATCAGGTCAGGGTCATTCAGGTATCTCCTGTTAAAGATATCCTCGGTACTTCAATGGCGGTTATTCATTATCAACCCTATGGATAGGGCGATACCGCTGAAAAAGAGCATGAGTCCGACGGTCAATATTCTAAGCCTACCTGTGGAATAGGCATGAGCTGTGATCATGAACCCTATGACAGAGATCATCAGCATTGATAATATAACGATGATCCTGTAGATCGACCTGAAAAGGTTTCTCACATTAATAATGGTGATATTCTCCTTCCAAAGGCATTATAAAAAGGGATCCCAAGGGTACTTTTATTCTAAAGTGATAATATAATAAAGAGTCTTAAATTAGATTCTATCATTAATGTATGACTTTTTTCTAAAAGGTGAAAAAGATTTTTCAAAATGATTTTTTCCATTAAATCATTTCCTAATACATGCAAAAAAAGGAGAGGGCTGTTATCTCTCCTTTTTTGTATTCGTTGGTCCTTCCGGAAGACACTTCCAAACACTTTTGTTTCATTTCTTTTTGTAGAGGGCAGATAACAGTTTTTCAGCCATGGTTTCGAAGTCCTGAACTTCAACCGGCAAGGGCTCCCATTTCACAGAAGATACAGCTCGTATCCCATTGAAACGGAGATACATTTGAATAATGTTTGCGCCCATATTATCCCAACTGAAAGTCTCAGAGGATTCTTCTGTCAACCATGCCATTACTCCATGTGCTATGCCGTATTCATTGAGTGAACCACAATTATCTGACCCGTTACCTTTTTCAATTGCATGTATCCTGGAAACGAGCAGGAAAAGCGTGATAATTCCAACTGCCATTTTTTTCATAGGAACCATACCCTTTTGAACAAAGAGGTCCAGATGAGGATCAGGGATGGAAAACAAGAAAATAAATCTCTACGAAAGGTTCTGAAAAATATAAAGGAAACATGAATATTCTGCTGCTATTCAGCTAAATACCATCTTATCATAGTGAAGTATGACGTCAATGAGTCTGGGTTCCTATTCCATGGATCTTTACTTGCCCGTATGGGTTTCAGGGTTGGGGATATCTTTTTACCGGAAATCGAAAATGCTATGAGAGATGATAACCTCTCATGCGAGCATATCATCCTTTGAGGAGTTCTCAGGAAACGGCATCCCTGGTTTTGCTGAAAGCCTCAAATTCCCTGTTGTCTATGATCTCTTTCAGCGCCTGTATCACATCCCAAACTTCGGTGAAGGTGTTGTACAGGGCCACTGGGGCGATCCTGATCACAGAATCCGGCCTGAAATCAGGGATTATTCCCCGAGCCTTGAGGGCACAGCAGATCCTCCATGCTTCTTCTTTGTGTTCCACCGCTACATGTCCGCCCCGACGTTCCTCTTCGCGGGGGGTCCCTATGGAGTAGTTATAGGGTTTTTCTGAAAGGAGATTGTCCACAAGGAAAATAACATAGGAAGTGAGCTTAAGGGATTTTTTTCTGACCGCTTCGATCCCCACCTCTCTGAATATTTTCAGGGCTCCCTCCAGGGCTGCAGTGGAAAAAATGCATGGTGTGCCCATCTGCCAACCTCCGGCAGTCCTTGAGTGCTGAAAATCAAGGGCAAGATCGAACTGCCTGTTCTTGATATAGCCAAACCATCCGGCCAAACCGGGTTCCCGGTCAAAATGCTTTTCGTTCAGATAAAGGAAAGCGGGGCTTCCAGGACCGCCATTTAGGTGCTTGTAGCTGCACCAGAAGGCGAAGTCCACATCGCAGTCGTGCAGTTTATGTGGCACCGATCCTGCAGAATGGGCGCAGTCAAATCCGATAATGATCCCTTTGCTATGGGCATATTCAGTGAGTCTTTTCATGTCCAGAAGTTGGCCGCTCCTGTACAGGACACCTGGAAGCAGGGCAATTGAAACGGATTCATCCATGGCAGCCATAATATCCTCTTCATAGATGTATTTGCCGTCCCTGCTTTTCACAAGGATCAGGTTGTCTTCAGGATCAAGGTTGTGATTCATGATCTGGCTTTTGATTGCATATATATCGGAGGGGAAGTTGAGTTCATCGGCAATGATCCTTGTTCTTCCTTCCCAGGGTTTGTAGAAGGTTGATACTAGGGAATGGAGATTGCTGGTGGTGGATCCCGTCATGATAACCTCTTCGGATTTTGCTCCCACCAGGGCAGCCATTTTTGCCCCCAGGTCCTCCGGTATGAAGAACCATGGATTTTCTGCATCAAGCCAACCCTTTATACCGAGGGTTTTCCATTCCTCCAGGACCCTTAAAAGGCTTTTCTCGGCATCCCTTGAAGCCAAACCAAGGGAATTACCATCCATGTAGATATCGTTCCCGGGGATATAGAAACGTTCCCTGTATCCGGCAAGTTCATCTTCCCTGTCCATAAGCATTGCAAAATCTCTTCCCAATTTGAAGCTATCATTCATGATAACCACACTCCATCCCTTGATCTTTTTTATCTCAAGTGCAGGTTTGATTCCATCTTTTTCAGAAGCCTAATAAGAGTTTCTCTCTCTGTTGTTGAAAAATGGTCTATGGCCATGGAATCCCATTCATCAAGATGGGCCTTTACATTTTCAAGTGCATTTCTACCGGTTTGAGTGAGAAAAAGGCGTTTGGCCCTGCTATCATCAGGATCTTTAATTATTTCCACAAGATCTCTCTGTACCAGTTTCCTGACAGAGCGGGTAACCGAGGCTTCATCCAGGACAACTCTTGCTGACAGGGTTCTCTGGTTTATGCCCTCTTCCCTTGCAATTTCAACAAGAGAAAGATACAGTCCCTTTCCCAGGCCGTAACGGGCAAGGATCCTATCCAGATATAACTGGCACTTGCGGTTGATCATCGAAATGTACCTTCCCGGAGTCCAGGTGTCTTCCAGGGCCATCACCTCCAAGATACTTGTGTGTTCGATCATTATAAGAGAATATACTTGCGTGCGCAAGTATATTCTCTTATAAACATGAATTGGGGAGGTTCACATGGAGGATCTCGAGAGTTCTATCTTTTCCAAATTCAGGGCCAGGTAAAGTTCCATCATCCGGGTAAAATTTCTCATGGAACAATCATATAGATTTTCGATCTTATGGATCCTGTAATAAAGGGTATTCCTGTGGATATGCAGAACCCTTGCTGTATCCTGGACAGAGAAATTATTCTGACACCAGCTCTGGATGGTTTCTTTCAATTCCATTGAATCCTTCTGGGAGTTCAGACTGGCTAAGCGGTCAGCGACAAAAGCGATCCGGGGGATCTCGCCTGTCGAGGCTATGAGTTCATGAAAGCGGTTTTCCCATATAGAAAAGATAGTCCTGGAAGGGTAGAATATCCTGCCCCTTTCAAGAACTCCCCTGGCCTCGGTATAGGATGTCTTGCATCCGCCAAGGTCTGAAACTGGAGAGCCGATCCCGAAGGAAGCAGAAATATCGTGGTTTTTCAATTGGCCCTGAAGGCCCCCGCATTTCTCCGACAATGCTTTCATTTCAGTTTCTGTTTCAATTCTTTCTTCTCCCAAAGCGTGGAAGATAAGGATGGCATTTTCCCTGATGCCGGCAGACATATCATTCTTACCCTGGAAAATGCTTCTCACAATTGACAGCGTCCGACTGTGAAGAACAGGTTTGTTCCTGTCAGGGATATCAGTAGATGAAAACTGGTAGTCCATGAAAATTGCAACATATCTCCTGTTCGGCTCATAGCCGAACTCCGTGGCCTTTCGCAAAAGAGGTTCTGCCGGGGCGATCCTGGGGTCGAAAGCCAGTATATCCTTCAACAGTGCCTGGATGGTCCTTTCCTGGTACAGGGCATTTTCCTGGAAGGCCATCTCCCTGAGGTACATCTCTGCCTGTTTCTGGACGATAAGAGCAAAACAGTTTACCTTTTCAGGATCTCCAAGAATGCAAATGGCTCCTGCTATCTGCCCATCTAAACCGTATATGGGATAGGTTGCTCCAGCAAGGGTGTCAGGTAATTTCTGAGCCTCTTCCTCACTTATTAAGCATCCTTTTCGGGATCGGACTACCTGGGGTACCTCAAAAAGAACATGGCCCAACCTTTCTGGTTTGCTTGTTCCAATGACCAGTCCGTCCTTGTCGGTTATATGAACATGATGACCGATGATCCTTGACGTGGAGTCAGCCATTTCCTGTGCGTATTTTTCAAGCATGGGTGTTCCACCGCCTTTCTCCAGGGAAAGGATACACTTTTTAGGCACCAAGTACAAATAAATTCATTTCTTAAATCCATTTTTTCTAACGCCATATACGATGAATATGATCTTTGGCTTGTCTATAATTCTGAACTGTAAGAGATAGGGATTTTCGACAGGTTCTGAAAAAAGGTTTTCCAGAATGCTGAAAGGAGAGATGAAACAATGTCTATGATAGAGTGGGTATCGACTATAGGATTAGTTGTATTGATCTATGGGTCCTACACTTTCGGACTTAAAAAGAATTGAACTACTTTAACTGACTTTTCTTGATCCTTTGAGAAAAACTACTTGACAGGGGAGGGGCCCCAAACCCTCCCCTGTCACCTCATTGGGTATTTCATATAGTCACTATGCACAATAAATCCCTATTCTTCTGGGATAAACTGCATGGAACAACAAAAGGACAGGGGCTTCCTTCATAAATCTCTGCTTATCGTAAAGTCGATCCTGTAAGAAGGTTTTCCGGGTCTTTCCCTCTTCCAGAAGGCGGATCTTTCTTTTTTCCCGTGAGATTTTCTTGTCTCCACCTGTCCATTCATCCCCATGAACATTTATGAGGAGTCCTTTCAGATCACTAGTCCTCTAAGCAACTCAATATCTCAGGGTAGATGAACAGGCCACTCTGGCTGGATCAACATTATTTTTGATGAAGGGAAAGTTTTTCCAGCTGGAGGGCCAGGTACAGTTCCATCATGCGGGTGAAATCCCTCATGCTGAACCCATAGAGGTGTTCGAGCTTTCTTATCCTGTATTGAAGCGTATTCCTGTGAATGTGCATGGCTTCCGCGGTATCTTTCCCGGAGAAACTGTTTTCACACCAGCTCTGAATGGTTTCCTTCAATTCCCTGGAATCCTTCTGTTTTTCAAGTCCCATTAAATATTTTCTTACAAAATGCTCCCGGGTCTCCCTTTTAGTGGTGGCGATCAGTTCATGGAAACGATGTTCCGAGATGGAGAAGATCGTCCTGGAGGGGTGGAAGATCTTTCCTCGTTCAAGGACCTCCCGTGCCTCGGAATAGGAAGTGTGCCACCCGTCAAGATCTGAAACGGGGGAACCTATCCCGAAGGAAGCAGAGATCTTGTGGGTTGCCATCTGTTTCTGCAGGAAGTTGCATTTTTCAGATAATAAACTGGAAGAATTCTTCGGGTCAGTGTCATTTTCGGTCAAGGCATGAAAAATAAGGATTGAATTTCCCCCTATACCTACGGAAATGTCATTGTCATTCCGGAAGGCACTTCTGGTTAGAGATAGGGCCCTGCTATGAAGCACAGATTCCTGGCCGAGAAGTGTTTTAGACAGCGGGAACTGGTAATCCAGAAAGGTCGCAATGTAAGGCTTTCTTTCAGTGTAGCCGAATTCCCTTAATTTCTCAGCAAGAGAGGCTTTCCCTGTAACCCTGGGATCCAGGGCCAGGATGTCCTTGATAATGTTCTGAAGGGTTTTTTCCCGGTAAAGGGAATTTTCAAGAATAGCTTTTTCCCTCAGGTACATTTCAGCCTGTTTCCGGACGATAAGAGCAAAAGGATCAACTTTGTCAGGGTCTCCCGTGATGGCTATGGTCCCTATGATATGTCCATCACTATCCTCAATGGGGTAGGTTACTCCTGCTTTAGTATTTTTAACCCTTTCGGCCTCCTCTTCGGTGACGATATAACCTTTCCTGGAACTTATCACTTCAGGTACTTCATATATTGACTGACCCATTCTTTCAGGATCACTGCTGCCTATGACGATCCCATCCCTGTCAGTGACCAGGACGCCGTATCCAATGATCTTTGCAGTAGTGTCAGAGATCTCCTGAGCGTATTTTTCAAGCATGACCATTTCACCGCCCCTCTTTTAATAAATAATACATTTATTGTTTATCAAAAACAAATACCCTGGTTACTTCCGGGTCTTTTTTGATGTTCGGTAATGATGATTATCCAATTGGACCTGCCGATAATTCTGAAGTAGAAACAATATTCCTTTTGCTGGTTTCCCGGAAGAGGTTTTGTTGAAAACCTGAAAGGGGATATGGGGAAATGTCCCTGATAGAATTAGGGATAGTAATAGGTTTAGCGTTTTTTCTGTGTGGTTGTGTTTTATTTGGAGCTTACATTTCAAGATTTCGAAAAGTGTGAAGAAGAGTCTTTTCATCTCTGTAAGTTTTGCTTTTTCTTTGGTGGATCGATGTTTCTCAGCAAGCCTCTCTATAATAGAATATGGTTCTGATGAACAAAGGCCGTTTTTATAATCTTCACCATCCAGGTACAAGTGAAAGGATGTTCGGATTAACTGGTGAAAAACCGGGAAGACCTTTGTTGGTGGAGGCACATTTCTCAGCCTTTGGGCTATTTCTCTCTCAGGAGGAGGGCTCCCCACCCTCCTCCCCAAATCATCAGTCGGGATATAATTACTTTTGAAGAATTTTCCCCTGGAAGCCGGAAAGATAACTCAAGGAGGAGAAGATCATAAATAGAGGATATCTATATGTCATTACCGCAGCTGTTCTTTGGGGTACCACCGGGACGGCCCAGTTCTTTGCCCCTCCCGGGACTGATCCACTGGCCCTGGGTTTTTTACGCATCCTCTTCGGGGGTCTGTTCCTTCTGGTTCTGGACCTTCCGGGAAATGGACTCAGGATACTTCGAGGTCCATGGCCCTGGGAAGCTGCCCTGGGTTCAGCTGCCGGGATGGGACTTTACCAGGTATTTTTCTTCGCTGCTCTTCTGAAGACAGGTGTTGCCGTGGGGACCATGATAACCATAGGAAGTGCACCCATAATTGCAGGCATCCTGGGAAAAGTGTTGTTTCATGAGCAGATCGATCGCAAATGGTACCTCGCTACGATCCTTGCGGTAACAGGATGTGCCCTTCTGGCATTGCCTTCCGGAGAGATAGGCATAGAATTTACGGGGGTGCTTCTTGCTCTTGGGGCAGGGTTTTCATGGGCCATTGCTGGTTCTTCAATGAAGATGCTCCCCGATTCCAGAAGCTCAATTGAAAAGGCAGCCATGATGCTGCTCCTGGGCAGCGTGATCATTTCACCGGTCCTTCTCTTTCGGGACCTTTCCTGGTTTTTCTCTCAGGGAGGTGCCCTGGTGGTGAGCCATCTCAGCCTTATGGCAACAGCCCTTCCCTATGTACTATTTGCCCTGGGAATAACAATGATAAAGATTTCCACGGCATACACCCTTACCCTTTCAGAACCCCTGACCGCTTCATGTCTTGGGATATTCCTTCTGGGGGAGGATGTGACCGGACCTGTACTTGCAGGGATCATGCTGATCTTTACAGGTCTTCTGATCCTCTCGATCAGGGGGAAAAAGCCGGTTTGCTTTCACCATCGGAGAAAGAGGATATCGAATTAAAGGGGAATTTAGCGAAAGGCAGCTGACAGTATCATCAGGAAGATCCATCACCCTGGATAGATGAAAATCAGCAAAGAGAGGCAGGGTGATCACCCTGCCTCTCTTTGCTTCAGCTGATATTAGTGCAACCTGACCAGGTAAGTCCGGGTCAGTATCCGCAGGTCAATGTCATAAGATCGCTCAGTACGCCATAAGCCGTGTCGTAAAGGGTGGGGTCTTCCTGGGTTATGAGTATGGGCCCCATCAGATCCGTTTCTATCCTTATCACGGCCCCGCCCCCCGTAACCGAAGCATAATGATGTAGGGCGGGTATTTCCTCAACCTTAACGCTTGCCTTGACCATCCCTGCCTCGCGCCAGGCTCGGCAGAGGAGCTTCAGTTTTTTCCCGGAAATTGATGCCTGTCTTACATCTTCCACTTTCAAATGGGTAATTCCGGTCCTGTCAACTTCGTAGGGTGTTATGGACGCTCCCATCAGTGAATTGGCCAGGACCGATATCTTGGCAGCAGGGTCCCAGCCTTCGAGGTCATGGCTGGGATCTGCTTCCGCCACTCCTATATCCTGGGCTTCCTTTACAGCTCCTTCAAGGGACTGGCCCTCTTCCATCCTGGTAAGGATGTAATTAGTGGTGGAGTTGAGGATGCCGTCTATCCCTTTAATGGTGCATCCTTTCAGGGAGCATCTGGCCATTTTGAAGACCGGTGCTCCATCCATGACCGTGGTTTCGTAAAGGAATGAACAATTGTTCATATGTGCCAGATCCTGGAGGTCCTTCAATGCGAAGGCCACAGGGCCCTTGTTGGCTGAAATGGCATGAGAACCTCTTGCGAGTGCTGTCCTGATATGGCTTATAGCTGGTTCTCCCCGGTTCTCAATGGAAAGAGTGGAAAGCTCGATGAGGACATCGTAATCAAGGGATGCAGCAGCCTCCAGGCCGGTCATGTCTGTCCTGTCGGGGTTCGCAGGATCAAAGGTACCATGATTCTCTACTTCCTCCAGGGCCTTATGAAGATCGATCCCTTTATCCTGGTTCACCAGGCTTCCTTTGGATCTTCCGATAATCGCCACAAATTTGAGTTCCAGAGGGGAAAGGCCGGGGAAGTGGTCTCTTTCCCTGGTGAGTATTTTTGCCAATTGCCTTCCCACGTTACCGAAACCTATGAGGAGGACCTTGAGTTTTCTCCTGCAGGGCTCCATGGAGATCATACCTTTACTATTTCAGAAAGGGCATCTATAAGCCGATCCACTTCTTGCCCGGTATTGTAGAGAGATACACCAAGACGGGTGACGCCCCCTTTTTCAAGCAACCCCAGGACTTCTATGGGACGTAGGGCATAGAAATGACCGTCCCATGCACAGATCCCTTTTTCGTTGAGCATGGAGCAGACCTGGATTGGATCCATGCCTTCTGTGGTGAAGGATATGGTGGGACATCTGCGGGAAACATCAATGGAGGGTCCCACGATCTTCAGCCTTTCGAATTCAGATATCCTCTGATAGATCTCCCTTGCCAGAAGGTGTTCGTAAGCACTGATACGAACCATCCCGGACACTATTTTTTCACGAAGGGTAGAACCTTCGATGGCGAAAGATGCCACATATTCCACCGCTGCCTTGACACCGGAAATTGCGGCATGATTCAGGGTGCCCGTTTCAATGGAGTATGGAGCGTGTTGCTCCTGGGTCCTGAGGGTATAGACCGGCAGGCGGTCAAGAAGCCCTTCCTTTGAGTAAAGGATCCCTATATGGGGGCCGTAGAACTTGTAGGCCGAGCAGAGAAGAAAATCCAATCCCAGAGAGGTAACGTCGAGAGGGAAGTGGGGTGCGTAATGGACTGCATCAACCAGGAGCCAGGCACCCACCTTGTAGGTCATGGCCCTGATCCTTTCGATATCGTTCACTGTCCCGATAGCGTTTGAGGAAAATCCCACGGCTACAAGACGGGTGTTCTCATTGAGTTTCTCCTCCAGGTCATCGTAATCCAGGGTAGCCTCTGGAGTTATGGCGATTTCCCTGACAGTGATCCCCTGGTCTCTGAGGGCAAGCCAGGGACCCCTGTTGGCTTCATGATCAAGCTGGGTAACCAGGATCTCATCCCCCGGTTGAAGATATTTCCCGATAGCCCTGCTCAGGCTGTAGTTCAAGGTGGTCATGTTGTGACCGAATGAAATATTTTTACCTCCTGGGGCCCCAAGGAATGCTGCCACTGTATCACGGGTTTCTTCGATCATTGCGTCAGATTCATTGGTGGTAATAAAGAAACCATGGGTGTTGGAATTGCAGGTCCTGTAATACCAGCTAACCCCATCGATGACCGACTGAGGCACCTGGGTCCCTCCAGGCCCATCGAAATAGGCAAGAGGGAAGCCGTTATGGGTTCTCTCAAGGGATGGAAATTCCGATCTTCGGCTCCATACGTCCCTGTATTCCTCAAAAACGTTTTTCATTTGTAATCCTCCTGTCATATCAAGATTGAAGATCGAAGATCTTCCCTTAAACAACACCTCGTGTCTGTATAGGATAACAAAAAGGCGAACTTTTTTCCCGGGAAAGAACTGCAGATTGTATCTGGAAATGTCCAGGAAAAAGAAAAAAGGAGGACCCTGGAGTCCTCCCTGGATTATATGTGTAGTATGAAGTTTTTTATTCTGAATTTCTGAAGACAGGAAGCTTTTCGAGGTAAATAAGGTCTTCTCCGCAGTATCCCCCTTCTTCGAGGAGCACTGCCGCTTTTGCGATCACGTTACAGTCAGCTTTTTCCAGCAGGTCTTCCACTGCTTTCAGGGATCCCCCTGTGGATACTACATCATCTATTATGCAAACCTTTTTGCCTTTGAGTTTCTCTGCGTCAAGCCCATCCAGGACTATTATCTGTGGTTCCCTGGTAGTTATGGACTGGACTTTCTGGACCAGGGGTTCCTCCATGTAGCCCTTGACAGATTTTCTTATGATCACGTAGTCGATCCCGAGTTTGCTGGCTATTACATGGGTAAGTGGAATTCCCTTGGCTTCCGGACAGACAAGCATCTCTATTCCTTCCGGCAATCTTCTGAAAAGCTCTTCCCCCGTCCTTTCGATAAGTTCGGTATCTCCGAGCATCACGAAGGAAGCTATGGTCAGTTCATCGCTGATGCGGATCTTTTTCAGTTGGCGAGTTATGCCCGCCACATGGAGTTCATAGTAATGTCCCATGGTTCCTATAATCCGAAGACCAGCTTGATGGCAAGGCCCGCCAGCAATCCGAAGAAAGGGTTCCACCTTGCTGATACGAGTGTCGTGGCTCCGATGACCATCCCCCAGGGGCCGAAGCCGAAGGGGCCGGCAAATTCCGGGGCTGAAGCAATAGCTCCCTGGATGTTCGTGGCAAAAGTGACAAAGGTACCAAGGATGAACAGGAATCCAGCGATGGAGGATTTATGGACATATCTTCCGATGACAGGAAGAAGTTTCAGAAGGAGAATGACCGCCATAATGCCCATCATGAACACGGAAGACCTGATGGGGTTGGGTGCCGTTGCGGTTCCGGAGATTATGGCTTCTACCGGGCCTCCTCCAAAAAAAGTGGATCCCATATCCGCAAGGCTCGAATAAATGGCGAGGTGGTCTATGTTGGTTTCAGCACCAGCTATGCTACCGGTGATCTTTCCGAAGCTTATGTTGGCTCCGATATTAAGGCAGGCAATGGCAAGGGCTCCGAAGAGGATCCTGCTGTTCTGCCAGAACTTCCACTCGATGTTTCCGAAGTGGAACCGCTCCCTGGACAGGTCAAGATGGGTTTCGTCCACGGTCACCTTTCTGGAGAACTTGAGGTAGTTGTAGACTGCTGTTGATACAAGAACAGAGATGATTATCGTCTTTGCAAGGTCCTGAGTGAGAAACCATACTACAAGTCCCGTGATCATGGAGGCTGCTCCGGACCATTTTTCGGAGTTGAAAAGTTCTATGGCCACATAGGCAAGCATGATACCTACCCCTGCCATCATGGAGGTGACGATGGTGGGGCCTATGAATGCCACGATGGTCTCGTTCAGACCAAGCAGAGATGGGATCAGCAGAAATGTGGCTCCCCAGAAAACAAGACTCAGCCGCTCCTTGATGTTGTGCCCCATAGTGCCGGCAAGGGTTATCGTTTCAGCCTGGAAAGATATGGTGGCCACCGAGTTGAAGGCAAGGGAACCTGCAATACCTATGATAAAGGCCACTGCCGTGGGAAGAGCTGCAAAACCGAAACTCAAAGCCAGGATACCTTGGGGAATTCCGTTGATAACAACAGCTAAAGCAGTCAGAAGATCAGTGAACATAGTATTTCCATCCTCCTTATGATATGGGAATGTAACTGGTAGAACTCTTAAGCCTGGAAAGATATGAAAAGGAAGGACCAGGTTTCACATCGGAATTTCATTCAGAAACATGTTCTTCCAGGGAAAGGTTATACAACTTTTTTAGAAGAATTTATAGTTTATTTTAATCTGAAAATGTCAACCATTTTTGCGAGAAAATCTGATGCTTTATCCCATAGAAGAAACCGGAGAAGGAAGAATTCATATATACTTATCAGGAAAAGAGCCATCGGTAAGACTCACAGATGAAAGGAATTTCAGTAATGGAGAAAAAACAGGTCAGATATGAACATAATGAAGTTACTCTCGAAGGATTTCTATACATGCCTTCTGTACTGGAGGATATCAGGGGAGCGGTTCTGATGGTCCATGAATTCACGGGGATAGGTGAATACCTTTTCCCTCACGCAGAAAGGCTTGTCGAATGGGGATATGTAGTGCTGCTGCACGATATGTACGGCAAGGGGAATACTCCCGGTAACAGGGAGCAGGCTTCAGAGCTTGCAAGGTCCTTCAAAGAGGACAGACCTCTTATGAGAGAGAGAATGCGAGTTGGTCTGAAATACCTGAGCGATCTCGGTGAAGTGGATGAACAGAATATCTTTGCCCTTGGTTTTTCCTTTGGGGGATGCTGTGTCCTGGAACTGGCCAGGTCTGGTGCAGCCCTGAAGGGAACTGTGAGCATATATGGCAATCTCTGCACCCCTGATCCATCCCTGGCAGGGAACATTGAAGGCAGGGTCCTGGCGTTACATGGAGCAAGAGATCCGGTGGTGGAACAGAAGGAACTGAATGATTTTGTCGAAGAGATGAAAAAGGCGAATGTGAACTGCCGGATCAAGGTCTTTACAGGTGCAGGTCATGGGTTCTGCAACAACACACTTCCCAGGGAACCCCATGAGGGGATCTTCTACAGCGCCTATTTTGACAGCCTCACCTGGCAGGATGTCAGGGGCTTTCTAGAAGAAGAGGAATACCTTAAAGGGTGGAAAGCTTGACACTCAGCGTGTGCTGACCAGAACATGCCATTATTTGGTTCATCGGATCCATAGGAAGACCACTTTTCAGTGAGAGGGAGAACGGTTTCTACTTAACTGCAGATATTCCCTGAAGAAGATACCGTTTTCTTCCCTTTTGCCTATGGTCACCCTGATAAAGCCTGGAGGCATCTGGTCTGAAATATCCCTGACCAGGATACCCCTTTTTTTGAGCTCATCCACAACATCAGGTATCGAAGACCTTATGAGAATGAAATTTGCAGATGTTCCATAGGCTTCTATCCCCTCATGAAGGAACCTTTCAAGCAACCTGTCCCTCTCTTCTTTTACGATCTCCACCCGTTCAAGCATTATGTCAACGTTCTCCAGGGCTGCCAGAACTGCGTACATGGTTACCCTTGGAAGATAAATAAAGAAGGAGGAAAGCTCTTTCAGGAAAAGATCTCCCGCCAGTCCGTAACCCATCCTCGCCCCGGCCAGGCTGAAAACTTTGTCCACGGTACGGGTCACCATGAGGTTTTCATATCTATCTACAAGTTCTGCACAGGTCACTCCTGAAAATTCATAGTAGGCCTCGTCGATGATCACCATTAGATCCTGTTTCTGAAGGAGTTTCTCCACCTCCGTGGGCGAAATGACTGTTTTCCCGGTAGGATTGTTCGGATTATCCATTACCAGAAGGCAGGGGCCCTTGATCTCTCGTTCCAGGATCTCCAGGTCAAGCCTGAAATCCGGGAGGGGCAGCCGGATCCTTGTCATTGAGCCGGCAGTCTGTCTTGCAGAATTTATGGTGGGGAGAAAAGAAGGGCAAAGAGTTATTGTCTTTCTCAAGGGGGAGAAAAGATGAACGGCTTCCCTGAGAAGGAGGTCTGATCCCGCTGAAAGGATAATTCTGTCCTCTCCTGTGCGGGAGTATCGACCCAGGCGGTACTTAAGTTCATCCAGTTTCGACTCATCTGCGTAACGGTTAAACTCATCCAGCCCTATCCTTGCAGAGTCCAGTACTTCCTTTGGTGGTGGCCAGGGAAGTTCGTTCATATGTAGCCTCAGGTATTCCATATCAATATCTCACCTCGAGTATGATCCTTTCGTTGAATCCCACGATCACTTCTCTCATACCTGCCAGGGACTTGTCTACTTCCAGGTCACCGGTATCCACGTGAAGGCAGTCCAAGCAACTGATCTTATCCCTGTCCCCAGCAAGGATAATGTTCTCTTTCCCCGTTTGTGCCAGGACTTCCGGTGTAAACTGCCTGCTTCCCCTGCCGAAGATAAAACCATTGCCCCCCAGAGGGGTAACTATTATCTTTCTACGGGGATAATGTCCATAGAGTTCAAGAATGTCTTTTTCGTTAACGTCAGATCGGAGGAGTTTTCCATTATTCACTGCATCGACACCGAGAAGGGTCTTGGGAATTCCAAGTCTGTCTGTAAGGCTTTTCATGGTGGTTCCCGAACCGAGCAGGTAAAGCACATTCTCTTCCATCTCTTCATCAAGGTATCTGGAAACCTCTTCCTTATTCTCTCTGGCCGAGGTCCCGGTGGAAGATGCTTTTTTACCTGCCTGGAGAAGTTCTCGGGCCATGGGCACCTTAAGATATCCATAAAGCCTGGCGGAAAGGATATTTCCCCTGAAAGCCTCCTCATCTATATCAAGGACCTCTTCTTCCTGAAGCTTTGCCCCTTCAAGGAAGCGTTCGAGCATGGAAGCTGCTGCCCGGGCGCTTAAAGCGAAAACCGAGCTGAATACCTTGACTCCGGAAGGAACCCCGATAACTGGTATTTCCAGTCTCAATGAATCATATACATCCCTTGCTGTACCATCTCCCCCAACGAATACTATAAGGTCCATCTTTTCCTTGACCATCAGGCCAATGATCTTTTTCGTGTCCTCAGCAGAGGTATTTACCCTTATCTGCCAAATAACGGTATATTCCAGGCCCTGGTCTTTCAGTATATCCTCTCCCATTTTTCCCGATGCCGTGTAGAAATGGAAGAGGTCGGTCTTTGTGAGGTTATTGAGGAAATCACGGGTCCTGAAAGGTGTTACCGGCCTGGCCCCCATTTCCAGGGCTTTTCTGTAGCAATCACCATCCGTCCCTTTCAGGCCCACGCTGCCACCCATTCCTGCGACCGGATTGACCACCAATCCTATTTTTTTCATCTGCATATCATCCCCAGGGTCAGTTTTCAATTCAGCTTTCCTTATGGATTGCCCACATCCGGGCCAGTTCATCATCTTCACAATGGACCTCTGTTTCAGTAAACCTGGTCCCTTTCCTGTAAAGAGTGATACCACGCCCTTCCTTTACAGTACCCACATCACCTGCATGGATCCCTGATCCATGCAGGGCTTTCAGGGCTGTCGCGACTGTTTCGGAGGATATTGTAGCCACCAGGGATCCGGAAGAGATCATCTTCAATGGGTCAAATGAAAAGGCTTCTGCAAAACGGTCCACTATAGGTCTTGAAGGAAGCAGAGCTGCATCGATCTCAAGAGAAACTCCAGAAAGCCGGGATATCTCTATGGATGTTTCAAGGATACCTCCTCTTGTTACATCATGCATGGAAGTGGCGCCATGGTCTGCGAGGATCATTGCTTCCGTTACAACGCTTACCTCGTCGGAAAGCCTGGAGGCTTCCCTCAGCTCATCCTCTGACAGGCCGAGAAACCTGCCTTCATCGGCGAAATCAACCGCCAGGATGGATGTGCCCTCGATCCCGGCGCCTCCTGTAATGATGATATGGTCCCCCGGTCGGGCCCCTCCCGTACCTATGATCCTGCGGTTCATGGCGGGAGCCATGGCAGTTACAGCTACCACAGGCCTGGATATGCCTGAAGAATAACCTGTGTGCCCGCCCACTATGGTCACCTGGATCTCCTCTGCAGCTTTTGCCGCATCTGCCATGATCTCCCTGACTAGCTGGTGATCTTCCTTTGTGGGAACCAGCACAAGGATCTGCGCCCATCTGGGCCTGATCCCTGAACAGGCTATATCATTGCACGCCACATGCATGGCGAGCCAGCCAATACCTGAAACAGCACCCACAATAGGGTCAACGTGGGAAAGGAGGAGATCCTTCCCAACCCTTGTAAGGGCCACATCCTCACCAAAGGTCGCACCAAGTATGACTGAATCATCCTCGTGTTCAGGCCTGGTGAAGGGATAAACACATTCCTTCAGCATCTCATAGGGGAATTTGGACATCTTTATCACTTCCCTTCAACATTCTTTATTGAATAACTTTGTTATCAAAGGGTAAAGGTCCAGAAGGAGATGTTCCTTCCCCATATTGGTAAGGTTTACCTGGTAGGATGGATAAAACAATTTTGATAGGGAAGTAGTTCTTTTGTTTTATGTATCTGAATAGGAGATATGTTAGACTGATGATGGCATGTTTGGATCTCAAGCCGGAATTGAAGAAGGTTCTGAATGCTCGGAAAGGAGGTAGTAATGATATGAAATTCCCTTCAGGAAGACCCCTTGTATCATCGACTATTCTTGTTATGGCCATTTCATTATTTCTGGTGGTCATGGCTTACGGCGCTGATAATACCGTGGTATTTTCTGACCCTGGCTGGGACAGTATCCAGGTTCATAACCGTATTGCGGGGTTTATTTTTGAACATGGATATGGCAGAGAGGTGGAGTATCTTTTCGTAGACCTTACTCCTGGTCTGATGGGATTGGAAAGAGGAGATATTGACCTGAACATGGAATTATGGCCCACTTATTCCATCGAGTGGTGGGATAAGGCACGAAAGGAGGGGACCGTAGTCGAACTGGGCGTCAATTTTGACGGAGCTACACAGGGCTGGTATGTTCCGAAATACCTTATCGAAGGCGACGGGAAAAGAGGCATAGAGCCAGTTGTTCCTGACCTGAAGTCCGTATACGATCTTTCAGAATACTGGGAAGTATTCAGAGACCCGGAAGATCCGACAAAGGGAAGATTGCTCAATGGTCCGACAGGATGGGTGGCCCATGATATAAATATTGCTAAACTGGAAGGCTACGGGCTTGATCAATATTTCACCCCCTTTTCCCCCGGTTCGGGGACAGCATTGGATACGATGATAGTCAGTGCTTACGAATCAGGCAGACCCATTCTGTTCTATTACTGGGAACCTACATGGATCCTTGGAAAATATGACATGGTCCGGCTTGATGAACCACCTTACAGTGAAGAATTATGGAGACCTGAAACAAATTTTCTATGTGAATGGGTAACCGCTACTACCTATGTTGCAGCAAATCGGGTTTTTATTGAAGAAAATCCTGATCTGGAAGCCTTCCTCAGAAGATATTCCACCAGTCTTGAAGAAAACCAGAAAACCCTGGCCTGGCTCCAAGATCATAATTATGACCTTGGAAAGGCTGCCCTCTGGTTTCTCCAGGAATACCCCGAGACCTGGAAGAACTGGATACCTCAGGATGTCCGCACAGAAATTATCAGGAAAGTGGAAGAAAAGTTGAAGGAATTTAATAAATGACAGCTGAACGGTGAAGAGGATGCACCTATTTCAGGCATATAAGGGCCATTGCCTTGCTGTCACAGGTTTCAGGTGGATCCCCAATTTCAGTTGGGTTTTACCGACTGACGAGGGATATCTTTCGCGAAGTCTTTTGAATACTGGATAAAATGCAAATAATTCTTGAAAAATTTTCAACTTCCTTATAAACTGATTTTACCTGGTTTTTTCAGAAGCCAGGATTTAACAATTTAAGGAGGCAACAACGTGAGTCAGGGAACAGTCAAGTGGTTCAACGCGAGCAAGGGTT
>JAFGMB010000235.1 GCA_016927765.1 Synergistales bacterium | reverse complement strand
TCTCCTGACGGTAGAAAAGGGATCTTACGTCGAGATAGAGAGGTTCTCCAAGAGCTCCGGGTTCTTTTGTCCGGTCAAGGACGGCTATGCGTTTTACAGTCTCAGGGAGGACATCGAAGAAATACTTGGAGGAGAAGGGCCTGTAAAGGTGTACCTTGACGATACCTACTGTCTCTCCCTTTGAAAGCAGATAATCTACGGCTTCTTCTGCGGTTTCACATGCGGATCCCATAAGGACGATCACGTTTTCAGCATCAGGGGCGCCGTAATAATTGAAGGGTTTGTAGTCTCTGCCGATAAGCTTGTTTACTTCTTCCATGTAACTTGCAACGATATCCGGTATGGCCGTGTAGAACCTGTTAGCGGATTCCTTGGCCTGGAAATAGATATCCGGGTTCTGGGCTGTTCCTTTTGTGAAAGGATGCTCAGGATTAAGTGCTCTTTCCCTGAATTCCCTGACCTTGTCGTAATCAACAAGTTTTCCAAGTTCATCGTAATCCCAGACCTGGATCTTCTGGATCTCATGGGAGGACCTGAAACCGTCGAAGAAATGGACGAAAGGAAGGCTTCCCTTGATGGCGCTCAGGTGAGCTACTGCTCCCAGATCCATGGCTTCCTGAACGCTTCCGGAAGCAAGGAGGGCGAATCCTGTAGCCCTTGCTGCTGTAACGTCGCTATGGTCGCCGAATATGGAAAGTGCATGTCCAGCCACGGCTCTTGCGCTGACATGAAAAACACCAGGAAGAAGTTCTCCCGCGATCTTATACATATTGGGGATCATGAGGAGAAGTCCCTGGGATGCTGTAAACGTGCTTGTGAGAGCCCCTGCTGAAAGACTTCCGTGGACTGCACCCGAGGCACCTGCTTCTGACTGGAGTTCAGCTACCTGAACGGTCTTTCCAAAGATGTTCTTTCTTCCATATGCTGCCCATTCATCGATCATTTCTGCCATTGGAGAGGAAGGCGTGATGGGATAGATGGCTGCAACTTCAGTGAAGGCGTAGGCCACATAAGCTGCCGCTGTGTTACCATCCATAGTTTTCCATTCTCTTGTCATGTACTTACCACCTCTTTGATTGATTCCTGTCCTGCCTCAAAGATCAAGGAATAACAGGTTTGTAAAAACTTGGTATGTACCACTTTCGATAAACTGATAATATTACAATGAACGGAAAAGTGTCAATTTGTATAATAAAATATACATTAAACCAAAATATTAACAAAAGCTTATCGGGGAATATAGTGGTATTTGAGGTTATTATGTATATAATGTACAGTCATTATAAATGAAATTTTTCGTGAATCAACTGTTAAACCATGTTATCTTTTTGGAAGTTAAAGATCTTTTCCCCGGCCTGTACATATTCAAGTTTCTCAGGAAAGGAATAAATCCATGAAAGATCTAAAAGACCTGAAACAATTGGTTCTTCAGCCTCAACAAACGAGTCTACCTGTAGATTTTAAGAGATCCGGTTTTTCTTTTCAGCGTCTATTACTGGAGATAGGTTTTGGAAATGGAGAATTTCCATTACATCTTGCCCAGGTAAACCCCGATGATCTGATCGTCGGGATAGAAGTGTCTCTTGCATGTGTCCTCAGGGCGGCAGCAAGACTACAGAAAAGACAGGTAAACAACGCTGTTCTTATCCATGGCGATGCCCGTTTCCTGCTCAGGGAGGCCTTTGAGGATAACTCGATCGATATAGTCTTTATGAACTTCCCCTGCCCCTGGCCCAAGAAGCGACATATGAAAAGGAGGGTTACCAATCCTTCCTTTGTCGATACTATCGCTTCTGTTCTTAAAGTAGGTGGTCATTTTGAAGTGCTGACAGATGAGAAATGGTATGCGACAGAGATAGCCGAATCCATGTCACTTCATAATTCACTCGAGATCCATGAGATGGCTTTGAATCCGTCAAGAACGGTCACTACCAAATATGAAAGAAAATGGCTCGAAATGGGTAAGAATACCCATTTGATCCGGATAGAGAAGACAAGAAATTATTCTGTGGACAGGATCCTTAAGGAGGTGGACGGCCAGATGCATCTTAAATCTGATACCGGAAAGGTAGATATTGATGATCTCAGATCATTGAAAGGTAAGGGTTCGGGAGACAGCGAATGTCATTGGGTATTCAAGGATTCCTATACTGATGGAGAAGGGACTTGCCTCCTTGAGACTATCACTTCCGACTCGGGTTTTGAACAGAAATTCTATTTCAGGCTCATAGACCAGAAGGAAGGTTATATCATAAAGATCGATGAAACCACTATGCCTTTCAGAACACCGGCACTGAAGGAGTCCATGTACGATCTTCTATCACGTCTGGGAGGTGAAGAACTTGTCATCCGGCGGTGAGTGGATTATCAAACCCGTCGGAATAGTCAGATCATCCATAACTGTGCCGGTGGATCCTGACCTTTTTCGGGGAACGGAATCGAGGATCGTGGTCGCCCCGGCCTATTCAGATGCAATGGATGGACTTGAAGAGGAGAAATATATTCTGGTTGTATTCAGATTTCACCTGTCTAAAGAATGTCCAATGAAAGTACATCCCAGGGGAGACCTTTCCCGACCACTGAGGGGGGTCTTCGCGACATGTTCCCCTGCAAGGCCGAACTTCATAGGTGTCTCGAAATGTGAAGTGCTTAAAATCGAAGGTTCCACTGTAACGGTAAGGGGACTGGATGCGATCGATGGTTCTCCTGTTCTGGATATCAAGCCTTTCAGATTATGAAAAATCGTTAGAATGCCATATTATATTATTATGAAAGAATCCATATATCCCGATAACCTGAAAAAGGTACACTGTTTCTTCAGGCTTTCAAAGATATGAAAGATGTAAGGCCTACTGCAGGAAAGGTACTTCAGGCTTTGTTCAATATCCTTGGCCCCATGGCCGGCAGATCCTTTCTGGACCTTTTTTCCGGAACAGGCCGGGTATCTCTCGAAGCTTATAAAAGAGGGGCTTCTTCCGTATATGCCATAGAGAGCGTAAGATCCAGATGTCAGAATATCAGGAAAACTATGGCCGGTGAAACCAAGGAGGATCTACATCTTTTGTGCATGGACGTCAGGCGCGCTCTGACCTGGCTTTCCAGAAAGAAGCTTGTTTTTGATATCGTCTTTGCAGACCCACCTTACCATGAAGGCTGGCCAGGAGAGCTCCTCCTGCTGATGGAGGAGAAAAAAGAAATACTGAGACCAGGGGGGGAACTCATAATTGAACATTCCGTGAGAGAGATGCCTCCTGATACCGAAGAGGTCTTTATGCTCAAGGATCAAAGGAGATACGGAGATACCATTCTTTCCTTCTATATCTCAAGAACCGAAAGTGATCAAATCCTCCCTCTTGAGGGAAAGAGGTGAGACCGCTGCAATGAGGAGATCCATAAAAGCTGTTTATCCAGGTTCCTTTGACCCCATAACGAATGGTCATATCTATATTGCCGAAAGGGCTGCAGCTCTTTTCGACGAGTTGATGGTATCCGTCCTCCTGAACCCTCAGAAAAAAGCCACTTTCAGTATCGATGACCGGCAGGCTATGGCAAGGGAAGCACTTAGCCATTTGCCGAATGTCAAGGTCAACTCATTTACGGGCCTTCTTGTGGATTTTCTGAGGCAGGAACATAGCAGGATAATTATCAGGGGATTGAGAGCCCTTTCTGATTTCGAATATGAGTTTCAGCTGGCACTTATGAACAGGCAGTTGGCGCCTGATATCGAAACCCTTTTTATTGTGACCGATGCGAAATATTCCTACCTGTCCAGCAGCGTGGTCAAGGAAATATTCCATTTCGGGGGTCCTGTACATGAAATGGTGCCACCTGGCGTATATAGAAGGCTCAGAGAGAGGTTTGCCAGACCGACCATGCAGATCTGATCATAATATCGCGGGCTTGCTTTTTTTTTCTTTCCCTATTTGTGGTTTTTTCAGAAGGATCTCCCATATTCCAGATGCCCGATGCTCATAGTCCATCATGGTCCTTGATACCTTTGAGAAATGTGCGGAGGCTCTTGTTATTACAGGAATAGATGCCTTTTTTCTCATGATGCGTAGTATATGCCGACCTTTATCTGTTGCCCCAAGGACCTTGATATAAACAGGGCCGATCCTCTGAAAAGCCCTGTTGTCCCAGTGATCGAGACCGATCAATAAATGGATGATGGCCCTTTGTATCCTTCCCCTGGGGAACCTTTTGGTTACCGCCCTTCCCACCAGATCATCCAGACTACCTGCCTCTGTGGAGAGATTTATCAACCTGTTTCCCAATCCTTCGGACATTTCGGAGAAACCATTCAGGCTATCTTTCTGGCTTCTGGCAAGGAGTGCCTTAACCATGGGCCACAGGGCCTCCTGATCTCTGACCAATCTTCCTGATGCCTCAGCCTCCATTAAAAGGCTCATTATCTCCGGCTGGAGATATTCTGAGACTGAAGAAATTCCATGATCCTTCAGTCCGGTCCGGATGGCAGTGGCGCTTGCAAAGGGGCCGGATGGTGTCTTTCCATGATATTCCTGTCCTATCCTCTGAACTGGTATTGGCCTGATGTCATACCTGCATTTTTTGATCCTGATCACATAGGATAAGGCAAGGTTGTTATTCGAGCGGAGCAGGAAATCATAGGCTCCGGGAATGAGCTTTTCAAGAGAAAGAGATCTCGCTTTCACGAAGGAATGGCCTTTGTCAAGGAAAGACTTAAGATACTGCTTGAAAGGATCGGTCTCCTGAATTAAAATGTCGGATATCGTGTGTAAAAGAGGAGAGGGGGCTTCCATCCCGAAAGAGATGGCGCCAACTACTCCTGATCGGGCCAGTATATCCACCGAAGCATTACCGAACACACCGGCATTATGACAAGAAAACACCACTGGAAGCTCAAGAACCAGGTCTACTCCCGATATGAGAGCCATTCTTGTTCTTGTCCATTTATCAACCAGACATGCCTGACCCCTTTGTACAAAATGGGAAGAAAGTACGGCTACAACGTATTCACATCCAGTGACTTCTTTTGTCCTGGAAATATGATAGGCATGACCTTTATGTAGTGGATTGTATTCGGCTACAATACCTGTTATCAGGTGTTCCATATATATGAGAAATTCCTCTCTCCGGGGATGGATAAAACTTACTCCGAAGGGAGTATCAAGGTCAAGTATAGGGAGGAAAAAAAATGAAGGTTTTGGTTCTTAACTGTGGAAGTTCTTCTGTGAAATACCAGCTTTTTGACATGACAAATGAGAGTGCCAGTGCAAAGGGCCTTGTGGAAAGGATAGGCATTGCCGGATCGAGAATAAGACATAACAAGGTCGGGGATGAACCGGTCGTCAAAAATGCCGAGATACCGAATCACAAAGTTGCCATTAAACTGGTCCTGGAAGCTCTGCTTGACAATGAGCATGGCGTACTGGACTCTCTTGATGAACTGACAGCAGTGGGCCACCGTGTTGTCCATGCGGGAGAGAAGTTCGCCTGTTCTGTCCATATCAACAAGGAAGTCATCGATGCACTCGAGGAATGTGTCCCCTTGGCTCCTCTTCACAATCCGGCCAATCTTGCCGGTATAGAAGCCATGATGGAAGTACTCCCTGAAATCCCCCAGGTTGGAGTTTTCGACACCGCTTTCCACCAGACCATGCCTGACTATGCTTATATTTACGGTGTACCTTATCATTATTATGAAACATATAAGGTGAGGAGATACGGTTTTCACGGTACCAGCCATTTCTACGTTTCCCACAGGGCAGCAGAGATCCTTGGAAAACCGGTGGAGGACCTCAGGATCGTCACTTGCCACATGGGCAATGGAAGTTCTATTGCAGCTGTTAAGGGTGGCATATCCATAGACACCAGTATGGGCTTCACCCCAGTACCCGGAGTGATCATGGGGACAAGAGCAGGTGATCTTGATCCTCAGCTGATCACCTTCCTGCAAGAACAGGATGGCATGGATCCTAAAGCGATCAACCATATTCTCAATAAGGAGAGCGGCATTCTCGGGATATCTGGAGTAAGCAGTGACCTCAGAGACGTGGAAGAAGCCGCTGAGTCCGGTAACAAGAGAGCCCTTCTCGCAGAGAATATGCTTTACTACGGGGTCAGAAAATACATTGGAGCCTATGCCGCAGCCATGGGAGGTATCGATGCCATAGTTTTCACCGCAGGAATAGGGGAGAACAGCATTACTGCAAGGGCAAGGATCTGTGATGGACTTGCCTTCCTTGGGGCTGTAATAGATCCTGAAAAGAACAATATCAGAGGCAAGGAAGCTGTCATAAGCACCGATGATTCATCTGTCAAGATATTGGTGGTCCCGACGAACGAAGAACTGGTAATCGCAAGGGATACCAAGGGAAAGATGGCGGAACTTAAATAGCTGCACCTTGTTCGAGGAGTGATGCACCAATGGCGATAAAAGACATCCCGGCAACATGGGATCTACGGTTTGCCCTTCCTGACCGTGAAGACCCAAGGGAAATATCCGCAAGCTGGGATCTTG
>JAFGMB010000234.1 GCA_016927765.1 Synergistales bacterium | reverse complement strand
GTCTCGGGACACACACCAGGGACACACACTACTGCCTTCACCTGTAACATCCGGGCAGCCATGGCTATTCCCTGGGCATGGTTTCCGCTTGAAGGAGTGACAACTCCTTTGCCTGCTTCCTCCGAAGAAAGACTGAACATCTTGTTCAAGGCCCCCCTGAGCTTGAAGGAACCGGCGATCTGCTGGTTTTCCATCTTCAGGTAAGTCTCTTCGCCCAGGAGGTCGCTCAGGGGTCCAGACCTTTCTGTGGGAGTATGTCTTACCCTGTTTTTAAGGAACCTGTAGGCCATAAGAACATCAGTGATGGTAGGATCGATCAACAAGGAGCAGCACCCTTTCTGAGTGAAATTTGGAATTTTTCAGGCTTCCACCGGCATGGAGAGAATTTTTTCAAGACCCTCTATGCAGGTATTGATCTCTTCCTCGGTGTTGAAATAACCCACACTGATCCTCATGGCTCCGCCATCTCCCAAGGTACCGATCGTCTTATGGGCAGCTGGAGCACAATGAAGACCCGGCCTGGTCTCTATACCCGGATCCTCTGCAAGATGGGCTGCCACTTCGGCATGATCACGTCCATGGAAGTTCAAAGGAAAAACCGGAAGCCTTCCTTCCATGGACATTTTACCAGCAAGTTTTATTCCCGGCAGTTTCTTCAGCCCTTCAAGGAGGAGACTTCCCAGTTGCTCTTCCCTGGTGTGGATCTTTTCGATGCTTTCCTTCATGAGCCATTCCGTGGCAGCAAGAAGTCCCGCGATACCGGGAAGATTGGGCGTGCCCGCCTCGAACTTGTCCGGCATCATGTCCGGCTGGAATTCCAGGTGTGAAAAGCTTCCCGTTCCTCCCTCAATGAACCAGTCCACCTTCTCCGCAAAATCGGGTCTCCATAAAATGCCGCCCGTCCCCTGGGGACCCATTAGTCCCTTGTGACCAGTAAAGCAAAGGGCGGCAAGATCCATTTCAGAAGAGGATATGGGGATCAGGCCTGCCGTCTGTGCACTGTCAAGGACAAGGGGAACACCGAATTCGCTGCAAATGGAGGCGATAGCTGGAAGGTCCTGGATGGTACCGCAGATGTTACTGGCATGGGTGAAGACCATGAGGTCGAAAGGGGTCCCTTTCATTACCGAGTGGAGGTCTTCCGGATGAAGGATACCTTCCCCGTCACACTCTATCACCGATAATTCGATTACCCCCTTCTGTTCAAGCCGCCTAAGGGGTCTCATAGAGGCATTGTGCTCCATGCTTGACGTGACCACTCTCATGCCTTTTTTTAGAAAACCCTTAAGGACCACGTTAAGGGATTCAGTGACATTCGACGTAAAAGTGACATACCTCGGATCTCCATCATGGAACCCGTCAAAGAGCTTAGCGATGTTCTCTCTGCAGCACATCACCATATCCATGGTAGAGAGATCCCTTTTGGCAGCGGTGCCTCTTGCAAGATTTGCTCCACCCCTGGTGAGGAAATCATACATGGCCTTCGGGACGGCTTCCGGCTTGGGCCAGGAAGTAGCAGCATTGTTTAGATAAATAGCCATTACCAGACCATCACCTTCCGTGATAATGATTATAAATAATTGTAACACTTCCCTGATGTTAATCCAGGTAGGGAAGAATGTAAAACAGGGCAGGTATCACCAGTACCATGGCAAAGGTGGTCACCAGCCAGCATGTATTTGCAAGGTCCAGGTCCAGATCATATATTGATGGAGGGATAAGCGAAACGAAAGCACTGGGCATGAATGAAAGGATCACTACCACCTTGAGAAGGAGTCCCTCTCTTATCCCTCCAAAGCCTAGAAAGGAGGCACAACCTACCAGCAGGATCGGTACCAGGGCGAACTTGATAATGCAGATGGCTCCTGCCTCCCTCAGGAAGGCTCTGATACTGCTGAATTTCATGGCCATCCCTATTGCGAGAAGCATGAGAAATGTGCCCAGGGGTATCAGCAGCGAATTGACCTCCCTGTAACAGAGAGGCCTCTGCAAACCTGAAAAATTCAGGACGCCTCCAATTACTATGGCAAGGAGGGCTACCCTGAGGAATTTATCCTTCAGAACCCTTGTGATGATCTGGCCAAAGGGCTCCTTTTCCCCGCTTTCATTGCTGAAAAATTTTGCCAGGGGAAACCCGAGGGTGTAATAAAGGATCTCCGCGAACAATTTATACACCGGCACCAGGGCATACCCCTCTTCACCGAGAAGAAGGTAGGTGATAAGCCCTCCCATGGAGCCGATATTGGTGAAAAAACCACAACAGAAGAGGGATCCCGTCTCTTTTTTTCCAAGACCCATGATCCTTGCAGCAAAAATGGCCATGATACCACCGAGAATGTAATGAAGCGCCCCTACGCCGGGAAGGGCTATTACCCTTATATCATCTATCCTCAGTATCCATAGGGCTCCAAGTATGGTAATGGGTATTATTACAAGAAGCACGCCTTTCTGAAGTCCGATCCGGAATAGATCCAGTTCTTTCCTCCTTGACGGGAATCTCTTATTCACAAGGATCTGAAGAATGTAACCCAGGGCAAGACCTGCAATAATAAGGGTCACTGAAAAGAGTATTTTTCTGACGGCCATGTTCTATTTATCTTCTCCAAGGGCTTCCCTGAAGAAATCTCCCAGCGTAGGTCCCATGGGTCTGTCCTTTTCCTTTATGGCCTTAAGGGCTGCCTCGATGCTGTCCCTTATTCTTTCCTGGCTATAATGAGGGGGGAAATACAGGGCCGCGGCATCCTCATGACCACCACCCCTTACATTTTTCCCGTCCTTTAGAAGGGATACCACTTTCCCTGCGATCCCCTCCCTGCTTCTGAGGGAAACCGCCCATTCCCCGGTTATTTTTCTGGATGCCGAAGCCAGGATCTTTGGTGGATCATCGATACTGTCAAGGACCAGTCCGCCAAAATCTGAAATATCCCCGAATTCCAGGACCCCATCTCCCACAAAGGCAAGTTCCCTCTTTAAGGGACCTATGATCTCCAGGGCCTGAGAAAAACGTTTTTCCTGCCTTTCAATGAAATTCCTTGCAGCTGATAGTTCATGACCTCTCAGTTCCGATCCCGGGACTGAGGTCAGGCGTGTGAAAATGCTCCAGGGGCCGCAAAGGGTTATCAGGGCCTGCCACAAACGGCTCTCTTCAAGACTGTTTATCCACATATCCCTATCGTTGGCAATGGAAACCATTCTTTCCATATCATGGAGGATCTTTTTCCCCCTGATCTCCGTTGTATGTTCCTGAAGCCAGAGGAAATACACCTTGGCAGCACAGTAGCGGGTATCCAGATGAAGCCATGGCCTGTTGGAATACCTTGATAGATTGCTCTCATGATGATCGAATATGAAGGGGTCGCTTTCATGGTTGAACCTTTTATCTATTTCATCCACGGTCCGGGTTTTCTGACAGAAAAGATCCAGCACCACCATATTTTCTTCTCTTTCCAGGCTTTCCAATATCAGGTTGTCCACAATACCATACCCTGCAAGGGATATCTTCAGGGGAACTCTGGCATGATGAAAATGCCATGCCAGAGCTGCTGATACCACCCCGTCAAGGTCAGTATGACTAATAATATGTGTAAGTATCGGGTTCACCCTT
>JAFGMB010000233.1 GCA_016927765.1 Synergistales bacterium | reverse complement strand
TAAGGAGGTTTTACCCTATGTTAAAAAGGGACCGCTGGCGGCTTATCATAGTTGCTCTGGTCGTGATAGCAGCCCTGGTGTCCGTATTTCCGATAAAGGGAAGGATTAATCTTGGCCTTGACCTCAAGGGAGGAGCACATATTGTCCTCATGGCCAAGGGAACAGATACTAATCCTTTAACGGAGGACAGTATCGACAGATTACTCGCCGTGTTGAGGAATCGGGTTGACCAGTATGGTGTTTCAGAACCGGTAATCCAGAGAGAAGGCAGGGACAGGATCATTGTTGATCTGCCTGGTGTGGAAGATCCTGAGGCTGCTCTTGAGCTTATCGGCAAAACTGCCCTTCTTGAATTCAGAGGGGTCATCAATGCAACTCCTGCCGTACCACCCGGGCCCCAAAGACCCAATTACGATTCCGAGGAAGAATACAACAGGGCTCTTGAAAGATGGACTGCCGCAAAAAATGAGATCGATAGCCTGAAAGTCCGTCTCTCCGAACAAGCACTTCAGGAGCCTGGAAGTATTGTTGCAAAAGATGAGGACGGACGTTATTACCTGTTAGGATCTCCCTATGTTACAGGGAAGGACCTCAAGGATGCCAAAACAGATTATGATAACCTCGGCAGGCCCATGGTCACCCTTGCCTTCAATAGTGAAGGCGCCAAACTTTTTGATAAGGCCACTTCGTTGAATGTGGGTAAACAGATCGCCATTGTTCTCGATGGGGTTGTTGTTTCTGCACCCGTAGTACAGGAAAGAATAAGTGGTGGCAATGCCCAGATCACAGGTACTTTTACTGGCCCCGAAGCCCAGCGTCTGGCCATAATGCTCAGGGCCGGTGCCCTTCCTGTGGCAGTTGAGGTTCTTGAAAACAGATCTGTGGGTCCGACCCTTGGTGCGGATTCCATAAAGCAGGGTCTCAGGGCAGGTCTTATCGGAGCCCTGCTGGTTGTCGTTTTCATGCTTGTTTATTATCACCTTTTGGGTATTGCTGCAGACATGGCTCTTCTCGTTTCCCTACTACTTGTCTTCGCTGGTCTCATAAGCCTAAAAGCCACACTTACCCTTCCGGGGATTGCTGGTATTATTCTGACCATCGGTATGGCAGTGGATGGCAACATCCTGATCTATGAGAGGGTTAAGGAAGAATATCATTCGGGAAAAACACCCTATGCTTCGGTGGATGCCGGTTTCCGAAAAGCTTTGACCACAATTCTCGATGCCAACATTACTACACTCATTGCCGCGGCTGTACTGTATTATTTCGGCTCAGGTCCTGTGAGGGGCTTTGCAGTAACACTCAGCATTGGTATAGTGGCAGGGGTTTTTTCCGCTGTTCTCGTCACCAGGGTGCTTCTTCAGGTCCTTATGACTGGAGCCAAGGTTCCATTTCTGAGCCGCAAGGCATGAGTAAGGGGGTGTTCTGTCATGTTTAAGGTTAAGTCACTCAACTTGGATTTTATGAAATATAGGAGACAGGCTCTATTACTCAGTGCGGTCCTGCTCATCCTCAGTTTGGGATTACTGGTGTTCAAGGGACTGAATCTTGGTATTGATTTTGCTGGTGGTAATCTTATGCAGGTGGAATTCGCTTCACCTGTCATGGTGGCTGAAGTCAGGGAAAGCCTGTCTGAAATCGGTCAGGATCAAGCTGTGATCCAATCTTACAGTGAGAATGGAGTCATAATCCGGCTGAAGATCGATGATGAAACTGCAAGAAAAGAAGCTCTTGATGTCCTTCGGTCTAAATTCCCGGGACTTGAACTGATGAGATTCGAGAAAGTTGGTCCTATCGTAGGACAACAATTAAGAAAGGAAGCTTTTATTGCTGTTGGTCTTGCTCTTCTTGGAATATTGCTGTATATCACCATACGCTTTCAGTTCAGGTTTGCAGTAGTAAGCGTACTTGCACTGCTTCATGATTCGATCATCACTTTAGGTATCTTCAGCCTTACAGGACGAGAAATATCACTCACCTTTATTGCTGCTATCCTTACCATTGTAGGTTATTCCCTTAACGATACAATAGTCGTTCTGGATCGTGTTAGAGAAAATTCAAGACATCTAAAGCAATGGGGCATATTGAACCTAATGAATAATTCTCTCAATCAGACTTTGTCCAGAACTATTAACACATCTCTGACCACGTTCCTTCCTGTTCTTGTGTTTTTCCTTCTTGGTGGTCCAGTGCTCGCAAATTTCTCTCTGGCCCTTCTGGTTGGGATCGTTGTCGGAACATATAGCTCCATTTACATCGCGGCATCTCTTTTATCTGAATGGTACCTTCATAATCCCGTCAAATAGTTTAATTTTCCCGCTGAACCAGTCTTTCAAGGGGGGAGCAGGAACTGCTCCCCCCTTGTGTTAGTTTTCATTAACCGGTTAAATTACCTTGGTTTACTATACTTTTGAAGGGTATTAAAATGAAACATAGTTCTTGCCATGCTGCGGGAATTTCAAAAGTCCCCTTTGTGGGGATTTTCGGTGTAGCTGATGGAACGACACAGAAGCACTTTTTGTGATCTTTAACGGCACTTGATGCTGCCTCATTCTTTTTACAGGAGGGATATCAATGAGGAGTTACGGACTAGGGATAGCTTTCTGCATGCTTTTAGCAGCCCTTTTTGCTTATCAGAATCCAGGTGACCTTGTAATAAGATTTCTTGTATGGGAGAGGGTACTGCCCCAGGGTGTCTGGGAAATTGCCCTCTTTGTAGCGGGAGTGATAGCCATGTGGATCATTTCTCTTTCAGCAATACTCGAGACGCGCAACAAGAATGCACATCAACTTAAAGATCAGAAAGAGAGGATAGATACACTGGAGAAAGAACTTGCTGTGACAAGAGATGAACGTAACTCGCTCATGATGGCTCTAAAAAGAGCTGGTGGAGAACTCCCCACTGAGATGGAAAGATCCGACAAGAACAAGTGGGCTCAGGATATTTGCGAATTCTGCTCTCCTGATACCAGGAATGTGGAAGCGACAAGGTCGCAGCAAATTGCACCCGAAGAGGAGATGCCCGAAGAAGATGCTGAAGTGTATTCCGAGTTAGGTGATCATGGGCTTACTGGAAAACCGGATGAAACAGATGAAACAGAGGTTGAGAACAACGACATCTTAAAAGAAAGTTCAAACTGAAATTGCCTTTAATATGTAGCAGATCAAATCTTGAACTTTTTTCTCCTTCGCCAAAAGTTCAAGAACTTGCCAAATGTCTTGGATGTTCTCCCTTTGCTGCAAGTCTTATTGAAATGAGAGATCCCTCTCTGTCCATAAAACCGGAAGTGGCTCGGGAATGGTTGAACCCGAGCCTTACTGGTATTCTAGGTCGGATAGATCTTTCCGAGCGTTCAGATCAATTGTTGAAATTCTGGGAAAACATGGATCCCTTAAATAATATTGCAGTATATGGAGACTATGATGTCGATGGGATCTGTTCTACTGTACTAGCCATGGAACTGGTCATGGCAAGGGGAGCCAAAGCAAGATATTTTATCCCTCACCGTCATGAACAGGGCTATGGATTGCATGAAGATGTGATCGCCCGTCTGCTTCAGGGCGGAACTGACGGTATTATTGTAGTTGATTGTGGTTCCAAGGAT
>JAFGMB010000232.1 GCA_016927765.1 Synergistales bacterium | reverse complement strand
GAAGGTGTCGGTGGACGCTATTCTGAAACAGGCAGCCTTGGCCGCGATCAGTGGCGCATTAAGGGAACCCTGTATGCCGGGGAAAACAGCCCTGTCTATTTTGGAAGCAAATTCCTTCCTGCAGAGGATGACCCCTCCCCTGGGCCCCGGGAGGGTCTTGTAGCAGGAAAAGGTAACGAAATCAGCAAAGGGTACGGGATTTTCTACAGCCTTACCCGCTATCAGGCCGGCTGTGTGAGCCACGTCTGCGAGGAGAAGGGAGGATGATGTATCTGCCACTTCCCTGAGTTTCGCCCAATCCACAAGCCTGGGGTAACTGCTGGCCCCTCCTATTATCATCCTGGGGGAATGCTCCCCGGCAAGATCGGCCACTTCCTGGTAATCGATAAGGCCTGTCTGTTCATCCACCCCGTAATGGATTACCTTGTAAACCTTGCTGCTTATGTTCAGGGGATGGCCATGAGAAAGGTGCCCTCCGGCAGAAAGGTTCATGGCAAGAATTGTATCTCCCGGTTCAAGCACCGCATGATAAACGGAAAGGTTCGTATTGGCACCGCAGTGAGGCTGTACGTTGGCATGCTCCGCCCCGAAAAGTGCCTTTGCCCTCTCGATGGCTATAGTCTCTATCTGATCAAAGAACATGCCCCCGGCATAATATCTCTTGCCAGGATAACCTTCAAAGGTCCTGTTGGTAAGGATGGTACCCCCGATCTTCCTGATTATTGCAGGAGCAAGACTCTCTGAAGCCACAAGGCTCAGGGTATCTTCCTGCCTCTGTTTTTCCTGCAATATCAGTTCTTCTATTTCCGTGTCCTTATCAAAGGGTAATATCAATTCCTTTCACCTCTCCTTGAAATCAAAGTGCAATATCCCGCGATTTCGATTATTATGCCATAAAAGGACAGGATAAGTATAAAGTAATTCAGCAGAATGAAAATGTAATATTTTATATCTGGAGGTGTCATAGCATGGCTATCAATCCCAGGCAGGACAGGGAGAAAGGTCTGCATGATCGACTTATCGAACTGTTCCGTAATTTCCATCAGCATCCTGAACTCAGCTTTCAGGAAGGAAAAACCGCGAGTTTCATTTCCGGATCTCTCAGGGACCTGGGATTCAGGGTAACTGAAAAGATCGGCCAGACCGGGATAGTCGCAGTGCTTGAAGGGAAAAAACCCGGGCCTGTCATCGCCCTGAGGGCTGATATGGATGCTCTCCCAATCGAGGAGGAGACGGGGCTTTCATATGGCTCACGGATCGAAGGCAGAATGCACGCCTGCGGCCATGATGTACACATGACCTGTGCCCTTGGGGCAGCCATGATCCTTTCTAAAGAGACGAATGAAATGAAGGGGTCGCTGGTTCTGATCTTCCAGCCTGCCGAGGAGATCAACCTCGGGGCAAAAGCCATGATCGAAGACGGCCTTTTTGAGAAGTTCAGCATCGATATGATCTTCGGGCTTCATAATCAACCGGATATCCCTTCCGGAAAAATTGCCCTCAGGGAAGGGGGGCTCATGGCTGCAGTGGACAGGATAGAGATCTCCATTACAGGCAAAGGGGGGCATGGTGGGGTTCCCCACAGGAACATCGACCCCATCGTAGCTACAGGCTCGGTCATCATGAACCTGCAGTCCATAGTCAGCAGGAACGTGAACCCCATTGATGCCGCAGTCATAAGCCTGGGAACCCTTCAGGGAGGTACCGCCAACAATGTAATTCCAGACCGCATAGAAATGACAGGAACTGTGAGGACCTTTGAACCTGAAGTGAGAAACATGATGGAACCCCAGATAAGACAGGTGGTCGAAAATTCCGCCGCGGCTTTTGGATGCAGAGGGATCCTGAATTACATCTACCAGTTGCCTGCGGTAATGAATCCACCAGAACCTACAAGGATCGTTCATACTGCCGCATCAAAGGTGGTCGGCGAAAATAACGTCGTTGACCCCACCCCCAGTACCGGGGGAGAGGACTTCTCCCTTTTCCAGGAAAAAGTGGCCGGCTGTTTCTTCTGGCTTGGTGTTGGAAATCCCGATAAAGGGGCGGTCCATCCATGGCACAGCCCCAAGTTCACCATTGATGAGGACGCCCTGATCATTGGAGCGAA
Source organism: Synergistales bacterium (assembly GCA_016927765.1). Classification (GTDB taxonomy): domain Bacteria; phylum Synergistota; class Synergistia; order Synergistales; family JAFGMB01; genus JAFGMB01. Next base: position 12,025 of record JAFGMB010000232.1, on the reverse strand, counting down.
AGTGCTGGCAGAAACAGTAAGACAGGCCATGGAACAGCTTTCCTGAGATCTGATGGAGGAATGAAAAAAAGAGGCCAGGGAAGAAAGATCCCCAGCCTCTTTTTTTCATTCATATTCCCTCTACGAGGAGTAAGTGGTCATTCCTCAGAGCCGGGATAGAAATAGTCATCCCCCCTGGTGGGTACTATGCAGATAAAAGTCAGGTCCTCACTGCCGGAGTTGGTGAAGTTGTGCTCCACATTGGAGGGGACATAGGCAAAATCCCCCTTTTCAAGATCCACTTTCACACCATCGATATTTCCGGATGCCTTACCCTGAAGGAAAATGACGTAATGGGGCCAGTCATGGCTGTGGAAGGGGCTTGCTGCACCTGGTTTAACGGTGAAAACCCTCATCACATGGTCTTCCCAGAATTTACCGGGACCGAAAACCACTCTTTTTGAAATGCTGTCTCCCTCTCCTGTACCCAGTGCTTTAATATCCTTGATCTTACCGTAATAGGGTTGCTGAATGGTCATTTATCGGAAACCTCCCTGTTTTGATGATTGGTTTATTTTACACCCTTCATAGTGATATTTTTCATAGAATACCCCTTACCCCAAATATCTTTAAGGAAATACAAAAAAATGATGGTTATTTATCGTAACAATTATTCGCAATGACGTCGACAATATTGTTAGCTTAGTTTATGATACCGATTATCATTTAAATGTTTATTTATGGCTTCACTGATGGTTCCCGGGAAAACAGAAAGGAGGACCCAAGGGGTATCTTCACAGGCTCCATCCGTAAATATGAAAAACATCACAAGTCTTTAAAGGAGGAGAGTAAGAACATGGACAGGAAGGATCTATTACCTTTATCAGTTATCATTCTGATCAGCGGAGCAATGTTTTCATCTCATTTCGGGGTGGGAGACCTGATCTTCCCTCCCATTCTAGGAAGGGATTCCGGAACAAGCTGGTTTACAGCTTCTATGGGATATATGATCATAAACAGTATAGGCGTCTGGTTGGCCTATCTTGCATGTGCCCACCAGAACCAGTCCCTGAGTGGTCTCGCCAGCAGGACGCTGGGTAATTTTTTCGGCAGGATCTACACAGCCATTCCCATACTCATAACCGTTTTCTTCATTCTCCCAAGGGTTTCTTCCGCTACCCATGAAATGGCCGTACTTCCACTGTTCCCTGGCGTTCCTCTATGGGCTACACTGGCAGCTTTCTTCCTTCTAAGCTTCTACATCGCCTATACCAGGGCTACGGTCATCGACAAACTTGGCAAAGCTCTTGCTCCTGCCCTGATAATCTTTGTTGTCGTCCTTGTGCTCAAAGGTATGGCCACACCCCTTTCGGTACCTAAAAGCCCCGGCTCTGCCACAGCTCTCAAAGACGGAATGCTTAATGCCTATAACACCATGAACGCTATTGCTGCACTTCTTTTTGGAGGCTGGGTACTTCATGAACTCAAAATGAGAAAAATAGAAACAAGGATCGCCCAGGACAGAAATCTCAATGTCATCGGCCTTGGAACAGCGATCCTCTTAGGGATTACCTCTACAGTTCTTGTTTACCTGGGAGCCACTTCCGGGGCATCTTTCCCTGATGCTTCCATAGGAGTGCTTTCCACTAACATCGCCACTGGCCTCCTTGGTCAGACCGGCTTGATAAGCTTCGCCATAATCATGGCTCTCAGCTGCCTGAGCACTTCAGCAGCCATCACTTCCATGGCGGGAGACATGTTCCAGGAAATGACGGCAAACAAGCTTCAATACAGGGTTACGGTCATCGCAAGCACTCTCATCGGTTTTACCATAGGATTGATAGGGCTAAGCAAGATAGTGAAATACACAGTGCCTTGGCTGGTGCTTCTGTATCCTTCAATTGTCGTTCTCATTCTTACCGCCCTTTATTACAAGTTCGATAATATCAGGCGTGCTGTAACGGTGGGAATGATAACAGCCCTGGTATTTGGTCTTGGTGACATGCTTTCCTTTTACGGTATAACATCTAATCCCATCACCCGGTTGGCCTCCTCTCTTCCTCTTGGGGGACAGGGCCTTGGCTGGGTTCTGCCCACTTTTGTTATCATGGCCATAGCCCAGCTGGTTCTCAGGCCCAGGCAATGACCAGGGAGTAAATAGCAGATGTTACAGATGAAGAACAGGATCGAAACTTTCGTTTCCTCCAATATGGATAAGGGGTTTTATTCCGGATGCCAGGTCCTTGTTGCCCACGAGGGAGAAGTTCTGGTCGATCTTTCCCGTGGTTATATGTCAGGAAATACAAACGACCCTGGAGAAAAGGTCACACCAGACACTCTTTTCAATATCGAATCCATAACGAAAGTCATGGTAACTCTTCCTCTTACATTCAGACTTCTGGAGGAAGGCATGATCTCTCTGGAAGGTAAAGTGATGGATTTCATTCCGGAATTCGGCATTTCTGAAGAAAAGAAAGAGATCACCTTGAGGGACATGCTCAATTTCACCTCCGGGATACCCCTTGCAGATCCAGAGGGTTGTGAGACAGCAGCCCTTGAGGGTGATCTGGAAAAAGCATGGGACCTTCATTACAGACAGGATCTGGATACAGCTCCGGGAACCAGGGTGTTTTACAGCGATGTTTCCTGCAGGATCCTTGGCAAAGTCATTGAAAGGGTTATGGAGAGGGATCTGTCGAGCGCCTCAAGGGAGTTGCTCTTTGATCCCCTTGGCATGAAAAACACCATGTTCAATCCACCAGATAAAAACAGATGTGCCTTCACTGGCATATCGGACAGGGGACGTAAGCTGAGGGGAGAATTGACCCAGGACCTTGAACATTATTTAGGAGAAGTACTGGGCTCTGATGGTCTTTTCTCCAACGCAAGGGATATGTTCACCTTTTCCGAAATGCTTCTTAACGGTGGTGTGTATCATGGCAAAAAGGTTATGGGTGGCATTACCACAGAAAAAATGATAGGCCCTATCTCCAACTCACACATTTTCGAAACACCTTCTTCGTATCTGCATTACATCCTGAGCGGTCCTAAAGTATGGTTCTGGGAATATGCCTGTTCTCCTTATTCCTTCTTTGGTGACCTCGTATCTGAAAGGGCCATCGGCAAGATGGGGGGTGCGGGTACCTTCCTTCTGATCGATCCGGAATATGATCTGGTGATCGTCTACCTGACCAACTACGGACAACCAGAAAGGACTCTGGCTGGAGATGAAGCATGGAACAAGTTCCAGAAAGAGATCAACATGATGGGGCTATGTAACCTTGTCATAGGCAATCTTCCACTGTGATAAAGACCTGAAGATCCGTAAATTCCCAAACTCAAAAGAGGGGAGATCTGTTAAGATCGTCTCCTCTTTTGAGTTTTCTAAGACCCTTGTTTTTTCAGTCTCCCTTCACAGTCATGAAGAGTTGCACTTCTCCGAAGCAAAGTCAGCGACTCAGGAGGGATATATAGATCTTGCCCCCTGATACCTGCATGGGGATCGGAGCATAGGATCAGGTCATAATCCGGACTTTCCAGGAAATGGTTCAGACCTCTGGTGAGATGGAAGTTGAAAACCAGAAGGATCTTTCCCCTGTGAAAGGCAAGCCATTTCCCCTCTTCGGAAAATTTCACATCCACCTTATCCAATCTTCCATCCCGAAGTTCCGGGTTTTCCTTCCTGATGTCTATCAGTTTCCTGTACCATTCCAAAACCTTCCTGTGATCATCCCTGGAAAGCTCCCTCCAGTTCAGCCTGGAACGGAGGAAAGTCTCCGGGCTTTGAGGATCGGGCACATCCTCCTCTTTCCAGTGGAACTGGAGAAATTCTTTTCTCCTTCCTTCCGTAACCGCCCTGGCCACCTCGGGATCCTCGTGGGAGGTGAAGTATTGAAAAGGGGTCGTGGCAGCCCACTCCTCACCCTGGAATATGAGGGGAATGAACGGGGAACAGAGATAGAGGGCTGCTCCACACATTAAAGGGCCTATCCCTACAAGATGATGGATCCTTTCCCCAAGGGCACGGTTCCCTACCTGGTCATGGTTCTGGAGAAAAACCACAAGCCTTTGCCCCTGTACATGTGAAGAAAGCCTCCCATGTCTTCTTTTCCTGTAGGAGGAATACCGGCCATCGTAAAGGTATCCCTTCTTAAGCGCATCTGCAAGATCCTCCAGTTTACCGAAGTCCTGGTAATACCCCTGGCTTTCCCCGGTAATAAAGGAATGGATCCCATGGTGGAGATCATCGCACCATTGGGCATGAATGCCATATCCCCCCCTTTCCCTGGGTGTGATGATCCGGGGGTCATTGAGATCACTTTCCGCTATCAGGTATTTCTTCCGCCCCAGGGTCAGCGAGAGCTTTTTCACTTCCTCTGAAAGCTCTTCAAGGAAATGAAGGGCGGACATATCAAAAATGGAGTGGACCGCATCTATTCTAAGCACATCAAAATGGTAATCCCTGAGCCACATGAGGGCATTGTCCAGGAAAAACCTTCTCACCTCATCGCTCCAGGGCCCATCCAGGTTAACCGCGGATCCCCATGGAGTGGCATACCTGTCAGTGAAGTAGGGAGCATAAGACCCAAGGTAATTACCTTCCGGCCCGAGATGGTTATAGACCACGTCGAGGATCATTGAAAAACCTCTCCGGTGGCATTCATCCACAAGCTTTTTGAGCTCCACGGGACCCCCGTAAGCCTCATGGGGAGCGAAAAGGTAAACGCCGTCATATCCCCAGCCCCTTTCCCCGGAAAAGGAATTGACCGGCATGAGTTCTATATGTGTTACGCCAAGATATTCCAGGTGGTCCAGACGTTCCGTTATCCCCTGAAAAGTACCTCTTTCGCTGAAAGTACCCGTATGGAGTTCGTATATTATGGCAGACCCCATATCCGGAGGCTGCCATTCCTGGTCTGTCCATGGAAAAAGGGAGTGATCGAGATACTTCGAATAGCCATGAACTCCGTAGGGTTGCCAGAAAGACCTGGGATCAGGAAGAGCCTTTTTCCCGTCAAGAGAGAACTTGTATTCCATGCCATGGCAGATCCGGTCAGAAAGGATTCTCCACCACCCTCCATCCTCCCTTGTCATCTCCATTTCCTGGTCCCGGGTCACCAACCTGACCGATCGGGCCCCAGGGGCCCATACCTTTATCTCTTTCATTGGTTATCCAGCTTTCTGTTCCGGCACATCAACGCCACGGGGAAAGAGTCAAGTATCTCATCCACTCTCAGCCTCTTCCCTGGGGTCTCCTTTCCGGTAAAGACATTACGCCAGCTCCCCTCAGGCAAGACCAGGAAAGTCTCTCCCCAGTTGGAGCCTCTTTTCAATGAAAGCCTGGGCACCGCTACCAGGCAGTCTCTCCCCCTGATAAAGGAAACAAGATGCCTGGCTCTTTCTCCGGTAGCCTGAAACGATTCATAACCTGATCCAGGACCGAAAATATCCGTATTTCTCTTTCTGAGTTCAAGGGTTTTCATGATAAGCCACATTTTACTGATACCCACGTCATCCCGGAATATGTCCGGTGGACCTTCCAGGGCAAGGGCAGTTCTCTGTAGTTGGGACAGCATCTCGAAATCAACATTACCCCTGTTATCAGGATCTACCAGCCTGAAGTTCCAGATCTCGCAACCCTGGTAGATATCAGGAACCCCGGGGAGTGTTAATTTCAACAGGGTTAAGGCAAGGGAATTGATCCTTCCCGGGACGATGAGCCTCTGTATAAAATTTTCAAGATCCCCTGTGAAAGACGGGTTCGAAAGGGTGTCCCTGGTAAATTCAAGGAGACTTTTCTCATATTCCCTGTTTATCCTGTTCCAGGAGGTATGGACCTTGGCTTCCCTGGCTGCTTTTTCCATGTAGGCCAGAAGTCTTTTTCCGGAGATCGGCCATGTCCCTACAAGGGTCTGATAAAGGAAATATTCCATGTTCCGATCGGGCTCTGATCCTTTCCATAGGGGGTAGTTCATGGAACTCCACTCCATGACCTTTTTCCTCCATTCCCCGGGGATCTCGCTCAACAGGGCTATCCGGCATCTTACATCCTCGCTCCTTTTAGTATCATGAGTGGAAGTGGCAAGAAGACTTAAGGGTAGAGAGAATGCCCGCTGGCTCATGGCGGAGTGAAAGGCTTCCAGGGATACCCCGAAGTCAGAAGGGTTACCTCCCACTTCATTAAGACAAATGAGTGGATTGTAACAGTAAAAGCCCGTATCCTCTTCACCTTTTGCCATAACAGGACCGGTAAGCTGCTGGAACCTTGCCAGGAACTCACCCTCCAACCCTCCTCTCTTCCTGAGAAGCAGTACGTCTTCAAGGAAACTGAGAAGGCCATGATCGATATCGGGGAAATTGATCTTCGCGTTCCGGATGCTTCTCAGGACAGCTCTCCTGTCCTCTCCAGCTATCCTTTTCCTGGAGGGTGAAATATAAGTCCTGTATACGTCCATGGACGCGATGACCCCTTTTAACATGAGGGTTATTTCGTGTCGCATATAATCCCTGTATTTCCTGTAGTAACTACAGATATCAAGGAATATCTGGCTTAACCGGTTCAGGTCACTGCCGAAAAGTTCATCCAGTACCTGTATTTTCTTTTCTATGACCACTTTCTCAAAAGTATCCCCAAGTGCTGTAAACTTCCGATAAAATCCGGTGATGCTCTTCTTAGAGGCAGGGTCAACGAACAGAGAACCTGCAAGGTTGAGAAAGTCATAACCTGTGGTGCCGTGAATGGACCAGCTTTTCCTCAACTTTTCTCCGGGCACTAGGATCTTTTCTGCCAGTATCCAGCAATCCGGTGACCTCTCCACTATCCTGGAAAAGTATTCCTGGGGGTCTCTCAGGCCATCCGGGTGGTCCACTCTCAGCCCATCCACCACGCCCTCAGTCAACCAACTGATTATCAGGGCATGGGTCTCCCGAAAGACCCTTTCATCTTCAACCCTGAGACCCACAAGGGAGTTGATATCGAAGAATCTCCTGTAAGCCAGGTCTTCCCTGGCTTTGCGCCAGAACGATAGCCTGTAGTTCTGCTTTTCCAGCATCTCATCCAGTGCATCAATATCTTCATTGATATCAGCTATTACCCTGTCCACTATATCTTCAAGATCATGCTCCTTTTTTAACAGGCGTGAGAGCCGTTCCCTGATGACCCTGATGTTACGGTGACGCAAACTTGTCGATTCATGATCTGTGAGGCTAGGGAGGGGAAGGTTTTCCAGGGAATAAGCAAGGAAGAGCATCTCACCGTGACCGGCTTCCTTCCCCACTCTTTCCATAATTCCGGATATGGATCTTGGGGCCACGGGGAATATCATGTCCCGGTAGGATATCCTGAAATCCGCACCTTCCCTGGTCAGGGATACCAGTCCTTTTTCGAGAACCAGACCATAATGATCTTCCAGCACCGGAAGCAGTATCCTGTTCCTCATGGATCCCTCGGGAGGCTCCCAGTCAACATCGAAAAAAGCAGCGTAGGGACTGGAGGGTCCGTTCTCCAGGACATCCCACCACCAGCGATTTTGTGGACCTGAGATGGCCATGTGGTTGGGTACTATGTCTATTAGGTTCTTCAATCCCTCTTTCTTCAGGGATCGAAGGAATTCCCTGTGCCCCTCTTTTCCTCCGAGCTCTTCGTTGACACTCAGAGGATCCACAACATCGTATCCATGAGTGCTTCCCGGGGAAGCCTGAAGATAAGGAGAAGTGTATATGTGGCTTACTCCAAGGGCAGCGAAATAGGGCATCAGCGGGCTTGCATCGCTGAACCTGAAGGAGGGGGTCAACTGGATCCTGTAGGTGCATACGGGAAGTTCCTTCATTTATTCTCCTCTTCTCTTTTTTCAAGAACCATCAGCGACCTCTCACTGATCCTGACCGTCTGCCCCGCCTCGAGCTTACCGGGTTCTCCCTGGAAAGATACTTCAGAAGTATCCAGGACAATTTCCCATGTTCCGCCCCATTTTTTATCGGGAAGGGTGAAGTCAAGGGCTTCATACTGGGCATTCACAAGGATCAGGAATGAATCATCCCTTATGGCCTGTCCCCAGTGATCCTTGCCTGGTATGGCATTGCCATTGAGGAATATGACCATGCTTCCGGCCTGGCCGATCTTCCAGTTCTCCTCTGTCATCCTGGTCCCGTCAGAGTTGAACCAGGCAATGTCGCCAGGATCGTTGCCTTTCAAGGGGCTTCCCTGGAACCATTTTTTCCTCCGGAAAACCGGGTGTTCTCTCCTGAAAGCGATGAGATGTCTCGTGAAGGTCAGGAGATCCTCATCCACATGGCCCCACTCGAACCATGAGATCTCATTGTCCTGGCAGAAGGCATTATTGTTCCCCTTCTGGGTTCGACCGATCTCATCTCCCCCGAGCAGCATGGGAATACCCTGGGAAAGCATCAGGGTGGTCAGGAAATTTCTCTTCTGCCTGTTCCTGAGGGAGAGAACGTCAGGATCCTCCGTCGGGCCCTCCACACCGCAGTTCCAGGATCGGTTATGACCTTCGCCATCCCTGTTATCCTCTCCGTTCGCAGCATTATGCTTTTCATTGTAGGAAACCAGGTCTTCAAGGGTAAAACCATCGTGAGCGGTTATGAAGTTGACGCTTGCGAAAGGCTTTCTGCAGGAATTTTCGTAAAGATCGGAACTACCGGTGAACCTGGATGCGAATTCCCCGATTATCTGTCCCTCCCCCCTCCAGAAATCTCGTATACAATCCCGGTACTTTCCATTCCATTCCGACCATAGAGGGGGGAAATTACCCACCTGGTACCCTCCCTCCCCGAGGTCCCACGGCTCGGCTATGAGCTTTACCTGGCTTATCACAGGATCCTGCTGGATAATATCGAAGAAGGATGACAGCTTGTCCACATCATACAGTTCCCTGGCCAGTGTGGATGCCAGGTCGAAACGAAAACCGTCCACGTGCATTTCTGTTATCCAGTACCTCAGGGAATCCATTATGAGCTGCAGTACATGGGGATGCCGAACGTTAAGGGAGTTTCCCGTCCCCGTATAATCCATGTAATACCTGGGGTCCTCCTCGTTGAGCCTGTAGTAGGCCGCGTTATCTATCCCCTTCATGGATAGCATCGGCCCTAGATGATTACCCTCTGCTGTGTGGTTGTATACCACGTCGAGGATCACTTCGATGCCCTCCTTATGGAGCATCTTGACCATCTGCCTGAATTCCTGGACCTGGCCTCCGATACGGTCAAGGCTTGAATATTCGTCATGAGGCGCAAGGTATCCTATGGAGTTATAACCCCAGTAATTTCTGAGTCCCTTTTCCAGGAGATGGTTATCATGGATGAACTGATGGACAGGCATCAGTTCGATGGCTGTGATCCCGAGGTCTTTGAAATGTTCAATGGATACCGGGTGGGCAAGGGCAGAATAGCTGCCTCTGATATTCTCGGGGATTTCAGGATTCTTCATGGAGAATCCCTTCACGTGAACTTCATAGATAATGGTCTCATTGAGGGGGGTCTTCAGAAGATGATCATCCTCCCAGTCAAAATAGGGATTTATCACTACGCTCCGGGGCATGAAGGGTAGACTGTCCATATCATTTCTGCTGCCTTCGGGATCCTTGAAAAGATAGGGGAAGACCGCTTCATTCCAGATGATCTCTCCCTCTATGGCCTTTGAGTACGGGTCGAGAAGAAGCTTAGAGGCATTGCATCTATGCCCCCTTGATGGATCCCAGGGACCGTGGACCCTGAAACCGTATCTCTGTCCCGGACCCACCGAAGGCAGATAGCCATGCCAGCATAAGGCAGTGTATTCGGGAAGCTCCATACGGGTCTCCTGGCCTTCTTCATCGATCAGACACAATTCCACCTTTTCAGCCACTTCGGAGAAAAGGGAGAAATTCGTCCCCCTTCCATCGAAGGTAGCACCCAGGGGGAAAGGTTTTCCAGGCCATATTTCCATGATTCCCACCTCCACAGAGGAGTAATGTATTCGTATTATGCTACATTAGTGAGTTGCTATACAATAGTTATTCTGAAAATTGGTTTTCCAGGAGTACGGAAAGAGTGCGGAAATGCAAAATGAGGAAATACCTTACAGGAATTGGGATCTAAAACCCTCTTTTCTGACCCTTCCAGGGAGGGGGATCCCCGCGGCGGAATTCTTCCACACCAGGCCCCTCCAGGTTTTTCAACCTCCAGGTACCGTAAAGATAACTGACCACCAGAAGGGTAAGTATGGCAGGCCATCCCGAGAAGATGGAGAAAAGTAATACCGGCAAAACCTTTTCCGAACCCAGGAGAAGAACCTGGAGGAATAAACGGATCCCAAAGAAAAGAGCCCACAGAAGGGTCACCTCCGAATAGGCAGGCCTTACCCTGGGGTGCCAGTACCATGGAAGGGGATAATGACGGGCAAAATAGCTAGTCCAGGCCACAAAGGGTCTTTTTGCAGGCAAACTGGCGAGACAGAGGAAAAATAACAGGCCATTTGTGCCTACACCGGGCAGAAGGATATTTCCGGCCTTTCCACTGCGAAGGACTGCGATCATGGCTATGGCGAGGATAGCCAGACCTCCCAGGGAGTACAGTAAAGGCCGTCCTTTTCCAAGATCTCTGGCAGTCAATGCCACCCCGGCAAGAAAGCCAAGGGCAGCAGCAGGTCTGATATCCCAGACATTCGCCAGCAGAAGAAAGATCAGAAGGGGGAGAAAGGTTTCAATAAAAGGACTGTCACCCTTTACAACCTGTCGGAATTCATCCCTTATCTCGTCGTACTTTTCCTTCAGGATCCCCATTTCCCTGTTTCCTTTCCATCTCCGTTAATGGAAATTACCTCGTGAAAAACCTCCCCGGGATCATAAAAGGACCGGGGTCTGAATTCAGGCCCCGGTCCGTATAATGTTCAGTCTTTCTGTACGATCCCCTTAAGGGCCTGCAGGGCCTTTTCATAATCCGGCTCCGTGGTGACCTCCGGCACGATCTCAACGTAACGTACCACATCTTCCTTGTCCACGATAAAGACCGACCTTGCAAGAAGCCTGAGCTCCTTTATGAGAACCCCCCAGTTGTTCCCGAAAGAGGCATCCCTGTGATCCGAAAGAGCCGACACCCTGTCAATCCCCTTAGTGGCACAGAAACGGCCAAGCGCAGTGGGCAGGTCCATGGAAATATTCAGGACCGCCACATCGTCGGGCTGGTTTGCCGCGTCCTCGTTGAACCAGTGGATCTGCAGATCACAGACAGAGGTATCAAGGGAAGGTGTAACTGAGATCACCTTGATCTGGCCTGCGAAATCTTTCAGGGTTTTCGGAGCGAAGGCCTGGTCCAGGACTGTAAAATCCGGTGCCTTGTCGCCAACCTGGATAGCCTGTCCCAGAAGGGTCAGAGGTTTTCCTTTAGAGGTTATAACACCTGTTCTTTCCATATAGCTCCACCTCCCAATACATTATAGAAGTATATTTATTGTATCACAGGAATAATGAGATCATTGAAAAATAAAAGAAAGATCTATCCTGCCTGATGGAAGTCCCTTATTCTCTTTTAACCCAGGCGGGAACCGTTAGGCACAGGTCTCTCCGGCATGGCGAGGGCAGGTTTGATCCCATCGGCATAGCCGATATCATAAAGCATCCCCTGGGAGGTCATTCCGCTGATCTTCCGGGGCTTCATGTTAACTACGAAAAGAGCCTGTTTTCCCTCTATTTCGGTGGGATCCTCCCGTTCCTCCCTTATGCCTGCAAGGATGGTGCGGGTGTGATCCCCGAAATCCACGGTCAGTACCGCTATTTTGTCGGAACGGGGAAGATCCTCCACCTTCAGAATGGTGCCCACCCGGATATCCAGTTTTTCGAGGTCAGCTATTGTTACTTCCGGTTTCACAGGTGCATGCCTTATCTTGTCCGTCATTTCTATCCCTCCCTGGCAGAATTTCAAGATTTCATATCCATTTCAATTGTTTGTTGCAGTAAATTCCGGGATCAGGCCATATCTGCAACTCTTCCGCTCAGATCCTCACCAGATGGACTATGGAATGATCCTCCCAGCCTGTCATTTTCATATCCTT
>JAFGMB010000032.1 GCA_016927765.1 Synergistales bacterium | reverse complement strand
GTGTTATGCGAAGAAGAAACCTATGGATAATTGCGTTGCTGGTAAGCCTGGCTTTCCTGGGCCTGTCTTCAGTAAGTATGGCAGCAGATTCAGCCACATACGGCGGAACACTGAGATGGAGAGAGATCAACGATCCCCCTAAAGGAGACCCTGCAATGGCAACAGACACGGTATCCAGCAGGATGATCCTCTGTATTTTTGACACCCTTGTTGAGAACGACCCTGACGGTAAGGGTCTTGTCCCTGGTCTTGCCGAGAGCTGGGAAGGAAATGAAGATGGCACCATCTTCACCTTCCATTTAAGAAAAGGCGTCAGATTTCAGAAAGAACACATGGGACAGCCAACGGAGAACAAGGGGAGAGTTGTCAAAGCAGGAGATTGGAAATATTCTTTCGAAAGGCTTGTCCATGTTACTTCGCCAAGGGCCTATTTCCTCGACATGATCAAGGGTTACCAGGATTTCGTAGATGGAAAGGCCACTGAATGGTCAGGGATCAAAGTCATAGACGAGTATACACTGCAGTTCGAACTTGAATATCCCTTTGCTCCTTTTGTTTCCGTCCTTGCCTATAATTCCTTCATGGTCGTTCCCAGGGAAGATGCTGAAAAATGGGGGAAAGATTTCAATTTCCATCCCATTGGAACAGGTCCTTTTGTTCTTGAAAAGTGGGAACATGACCAGAAAGTTGTCTTGAAGAAAAACCCGGATTACTGGCGACAGGATGCCGAGGGTAACTCCCTTCCCTATCTTGATTATGTTGAAATAATGGTCATTCCGGACAACACCATAGCCTACCAGGAATTCAAAAAAGGAAATATAGATGCTTTCCCCGACTTTCCGGATGAATTCTATACCGAAGCCAGATCTGAATTCGGAGATCTCCTGCAGGAAAGACCCTGGGTAGGGACCTACTATTATGGATTCAATAACAGCAAACCCCCATTCAAGGATAACAAACAGCTTCGCCAGGCCTTCAATTATGCTGTAAACAGGGAATTGATAAGCGAACTGGTTATTGAAGGCCGTTACCCGGCAGGCAAAGGCGTGCTTCCTCCCGGCATGCCAGGCTATAATCCTGACCTGGAGGGATACAGCTTCGACCCTGTCAAGGCTAAAGCCCTGATGGCAGCTGCAGGATATCCCAACGGAATTGAAGTGGAACTTCAGGTCAACAACAACCCAAGACACAGGGCAGTGGCAGAGGCTATTCAGGCCCAGCTGATGGACCTGGGGATCAAGCTGAACCTCAAGGTCCTTGACTGGGGTGTTCACCTTGATATGTGTGAAAGAGCTGAAACCCAGATGTTCCGCATGGGATGGGTAGTTGACTACATGGACCCTGATAATTTCCTTTATGTCCTTCTCCATTCGGACAATCACGGAGCTAAGGGTAATTACTCCTTCTACGAGAACAAAGAAGTCGATACCATTCTCGCAAAAGCAAGGGTCGAAACCGACTGGAACAAGCGTATGGCCCTCTATCGTGAGGCGGAACAGATGATCGTTGAAGATGCTCCATGGATATTCCTCTTCCATTATTCCACAAGCCTTCTTGCACAGGACTGGGTAAAGAACATTCACCTTCCCGCAATGGGTGATTATTACACCGCCCTTTATAACGTCTGGATCGCAAAATAACGTCATTCACTATCCCAAAAGGAGAAAGCAGGGTCAAACTTCCTGCTTCTCCTTTTCCATTTTGAAATCAGCTGGAATTATGGGGTGATCATATGTTCGCATATATTCTGAGAAGACTTCTCTACACAATTCCCGTAATATGGGGTGTTGTAACCGTCGTTTTTATTCTCATGGCAGTAGTCCCGGGGGACCCTGCGAGAATAATGATGGGACAGAGAGGAGACCCTGAGACACTGGAAAGGATCAGGTCTGATCTCGGACTGGACCTGCCGATCCACAGACAGTACCTGAGATTCATGCAGGAAATAATAAAGGGAGACCTCGGGACTTCCTACAGGACTAACCAGGAAGTATCGGAAGCCCTTATAGAAAGATTCCCGGCAACCTTCAAGCTGGCATTCTGGGCAATGATCTTCGCCTCAGTAACAGGAGTGGCTGCAGGAATGTTGTCCGCAGTAAAACAATATTCTCTATTTGATTATTCGGCCATGTTCATAGCTATAGCAGGCGTAAGTGCTCCCGTTTTCTGGGTAGGCCTCATCCTGTTATTTATTTTTGCCTACAACCTGAATATTGTCCCAGGAGTGGGATATGGTGATGGGCAGTTAATATATCTTCTTCTTCCGGTTATTACCCTGGGAGTTAGACCTGCAGCCCTGATAGCCCGTCTGACAAGGTCCTGCATGCTGGAAGTCCTGAACCAGGATTACATAAGAACAGCCAGGGCCAAGGGGTTGGCTGAAAAGACAGTGATCATAAAACATGCCTTTAAAAATGCCCTTATTCCTGTCGTGACAATAATTGGGACCCAGCTTTCCGCTCTTTTGTCTGGTGCGGTTCTGACCGAGACCATATTCGCCTGGCCCGGGATCGGAAGACTGGCCGTGGAAGCACTGGTTGCCAGGGATTTTCCCATGATAAGGGGGACAGTAATTTTTATGGCCCTTATCTTTCTTGTGGCTAACCTTGTTGTCGATCTTTCCTACGGATTTATTGACCCGAGAGTGAAATATAATTAGGAGTGATCTGATGGATAAGCAAAAACAGATCTCCCGGAAATCACATCATGGGAACCTCTGGTTCGAAGCATGGTTGAGATTCAAGAGAAACAGGCTGGCCATGATTGGCCTTATAATGGTCTTTTCTGTGATCATGATTGCCGTATTTGCCCCCTATCTCGCACCATATGAACCTTCCAGACAGCTTATATGGACAGAAGGCAAAGCAGCAAAACTTGCTTCTCCCAGCTCTGCCCACTGGATGGGAACCGATCTTTACGGAAGGGATATAATGAGCCGGATAATATTCGGGTCACGGATCTCTCTGCAGATAGGCATCTTTGCAACTCTCGTTTCCCTGATCATAGGAGTTCCCCTCGGGGCACTTGCAGGGTACATGCCTGGTTGGGTGGATGATACCATTTCGTGGCTGATCAATGTGGTATTCGCTTTCCCCTTTATTCTTTTTGTTCTTGCAGTAGTAGCAGTGTTCAAAAATCCGAGTATGGTGGTTATCTACCTGGCCATAGGCCTGGTCACATGGGTCCAGATAGCCAGGGTCGTACGGGGTCAATTCATTTCCCTTCGAGAGAGAGAATTTGTGGAGGCAGCAAGAGCCCTGGGGCTTCCAACATGGAGAATAATCTTTGTTCACATCCTCCCAAACGCTATTGCTCCGGTTATCGTTCAGGCTACCCTGGGAATGGGAAGTATTATCATGATAGAAGCAGGCTTGGCTTTCCTTGGTTTTGGTGCACAGCCACCAACTCCAAGCTGGGGCCTGATGATATCCATAGGCCAGAAATACCTGGCCACTGGTCATTGGTGGTGGGCTATCTTTCCAGGATTGGCGATCATGTATACGGTCCTTGCGTTCAATTTCCTCGGAGACGGGCTTAGGGATGCTCTGGACGTAAGATTAAAAAGATAGGAACAGGTGAAAAACATGTCCTTGCTTAAAGTGAAAGATCTAAAAACTTACTTCGATACAGACAGGGGAACCGTTAAAGCTGTAGATGGTGTGTCTTTCGAAATTGAACCGGGAGAAACCCTTGGAATAGTCGGGGAATCAGGTTGTGGGAAAAGTGTTACATCCCTTTCGATAATGCGACTTGTCGCAAAACCTGTCGGGAGAATAGCTGGTGGCCAGGTCTTACTGAAGGGGAAAGACCTGGCCAGACTTTCCGATAAGGAAATGCAAAGGATCAGGGGTAATGAAATATCCATGATCTTTCAGGAACCCATGACAAGTCTTAATCCTGTCTATACCATAGGAGACCAGATCATGGAACCTCTTATGCTCCACCAGCACCTTCCCACCAACCTGGCGAGAGCCAAAGCTATCGAAATGCTTCATATAGT
>JAFGMB010000231.1 GCA_016927765.1 Synergistales bacterium | reverse complement strand
GTAATGGTCCCTATCGGAGGGGGCGGTCTGATATCCGGTATTGCCACGGCCATCAGGGAGACAGACCCTGATATTCGGATCACCGGAGTGGAACCTGAACAGAGTAACAGCATGTACCTTTCCATCCAGGCAGGTGAACGGAGACAGCTCGATAATATCGTTTCCATAGCGGACGGGCTGAAAACCTCCATCCCCGGCAGCAATACTTTTCCGGTAGTTCAAAAATACGTGGATGACATAATCCTGGTCTCTGAAGAAGATATAAGAAGGGCTGTGCTGATCCTGCTGGAGCGTTGCAAGATCCTGGTGGAACCGTCAGGTGCTGTTGCAGTGGCTGCCCTTTTATCGGGCAGGATCCATCAGAATGATAACAGGACAGTAGCTGTTCTGAGTGGCGGAAACCTGGCTCTCAGGGACCTTGCAGGTTTTCTTCCCCGAACTACATAACAATACGAAGGAAGGTTATTCTTTTGGACATCCTTATTTTCATGGCTTTTCTGGCACTTGGAATAACTATGGGAAGATCGGGAAGACTCCCCCGCCTCATCACTGATTCCCTGGATATGACCCTCATGGTAGTTATATATGGGATCCTGCTTTTCGTAGGAATAGAAGTGGGAACCTACAGGGATGTCCTATCTAACCTCGGTGTGATAGGCCTCAAAGCTGTATTCCTGACTTTTGGGACCATCCTTGGGAGTGGTTCCCTCTGTCTTCTTCTTCTGAGGGGGGAATAGAAAATGTCTTTTATGCCTGTAATACTCCTTTGCATCGGTATTTTCCTTGGCGTATCTGGAATAATTCCTCCGAAATTTCTTCAGGGCACGGATAACCTGATCAAGGGATTAGTGATCCTCCTTTGTTTTGTAATCGGAATGGACATGGGTAAGGATCAGATGTTATGGAAAAACATCCGGTCCATGGGCAGAAGAGCTTTTCTAATCCCGGTAATATCCCTTACAGGGAGTATCCTTGGAGGGATAACGGTTGGAATTATAGCCGGGATACCCCTGGCTATAGCTTCTGCCGCATCTGTTGGTAGCGGATACTACAGCCTGACTACTGTACTTCTTAAACAACTTGCAGGGCCAGAAGCAGCCACCATAGGCTTTATTTCCAATCTACTCAGGGAATTGCTCGTTATGACAACAATGCCCATTTTTGTGAAATACTTTGGAAGGAACGGGGCAGTATGCATCGCCGGGGCAACGGCCATGGACACATCCCTTCCCTTCATAGTCAGATCCGCAGGAAAACAGATGGCCTTGGCAGCCTTCGTATCCGGCGTTCTCATAACTGTAGCAATGCCGATATTGATCCCATTATGTTATCGGTTGTTCTAACGATCCAGGATAAGGTCTGGAAAACATTTGGGGTCGACGGATCAACTGTTCCGGTCTTCCTGCTTCTGGTGATTCTCTAATATATGCAGGTATTTTTTCTCCCTGCTTACGGAACAGAAGGGAAAAACTCTCAGGGCGACAGGAATGAAAACAGTGGTTATCACCACCACCGGAAGCAATCCTGCTATTAATACCAGGGTGGAGGGTTCAAGGGTCCCTTCTTCGATCCTTGAGAACACCCTGCAAGGACTGATAAAAAGAGGTGTCTGGAAATACAGCCAGGTGACAAGTGCAAGGAATACAGTGACCATCAATGGCCCCATTATTTTCCAATACCGCATAAGGTTCTCCCTTTCTTCAAGGAAAGAGCGTTCATCCATTATGTGCTTCATTTGTTTTCCTTTCACAAGACAGGATCATTACTATTAAATTTATGACAGGCTTTTTTCCTGTTCTCCCCTTCTGATCCCCTTTCTTCTGAAGGAACTGGGAAATACATGATAAACTTAACATTCAGGAATGATCGTTTCATACGAGGTGAAGAATTTGCAAATAATGCAGGCCGGCGGCCCGATCATGTGGATAATCGCCTTTCTGTCCGTTCTCGCTGCCGCACTGGTGATAGAAAGGTTTTTCTTTTTCCGCAGATCCACCACAAATCCAGAACAGATAGAACTCGCCCTTTGCGAAGCCCTGTTTGAAGAAGACGCCGAAAAGGCCACCAGGATCGTAAAGGCAGGGGACAGTTCCCTTCACAGGCTCTTCCAGGCTGGGGTAGCCCACTGGAGGGTGGACCACGAGGCCATGAAGATGCTTCTTGAGCAGGAAGTCCGAAGGGAGATCTTCCGCTGGGAGAAAGGGTTGAATATCCTGGCTACCATAGCAAGGGTGGCTCCTCTGCTCGGTCTACTTGGAACAGTGCTTGGCATGGTGGAGATCTTCCGAAACCTTACCGGTGTCAACGAAGCACCCATGGTGGCCCTGGCCGGGGGTATCTGGAAAGCTCTCTTCACTACAGTGGCAGGGTTGTCAGTGGCTGTGCCGATCATTCTCTTCCATACTTTCCTCAGTTCCAGGGTGGACGACCAGGAGGAGACCCTTAACAGGGGTGCTGATTTTCTCCTGAGGGAACACATGATCAGGTCATCAGATAGAGATCCCTTTCTGGAGATGGAAGAAAAGGTCATATCATCATGAAAAGGATCCGGAGAAGGACCCTTCCTGAAGTTGAATTGACCCCCCTGATCGATATTCTTTTCATTCTTATCATTTTTTTCGTTCTCACCACCTCTTTTGTGAAAAACCAGTTGTCCATAGAACTTCCCTATGGCGGAGGTACTCAGATAACCGGTTCACCCGTGATTATTTCAGTAAACTCCGCAGGACAATTCAGTTTTGATGGGCAGGAAATAGAAAGGACCAGGGTCCCATCCATGGCAGAAGAGGCCTATCTCAAGGGCAAGGATCTCCTTATAGCCGGAGACAGGACTGCCCCATACGGGATAATAGCGACTCTCCTCGATGATCTGCGGGAAAAAGGTATTGACAGGGTCAGCCTGGCTCTTGGAGGTGAAGAACAACCTTGAGGAGAATGTCACTGGCCTTATTACTGAGCCTTTGTTTTCATTTGGGGATCCTTTTCTTTCTGAACTTCACAAGCCTTCCCCGGACAGAAGCAGGCACGGGAGAGATACGGACAATAGCCATGGTAAAGCTCAAGGGAAACAACACTCCTCAGGAAAAAAGTGCGCCTTTACCCCTTCCTGATGAAACTGTCACCGGTGATCATGACTCTACACTTGTCCCTTCCGTTACAGATACGCCGGGAAAGGACCCTATATTGAGCAGAGAAAAGCCTGAAGTACCATCAGTAGAACCTCCAGTGATAAAGCCTGCAACGGAAAGATCTGCCGAGCCCCGCAAGGAAAAGGCCCAACCACCTGTAGGGGAAGCTACTGCTGTGAAAGAAAGAACGATCCAGTCTTCCGAAGTGCAGGAGGCGTCGACCACAAGTTCTTTTAAAGACTCATCTCCTTCAGAGAGTGCCTACACAGCACCCGATCTGGAAACAACGAATGCCCTTGAGACTTGTGGCCAACATATACTGGATCCCTCCTCCGCTGGAGCTACCCGTAGGGTTAAACCTCTTTATCCAAGGGCCTCCAGGCTGAAGCACGAAGAGGGAGAGGTCATTATTATCCTGGATATCCACAATGGGAAGGTAAAGAATGTGACCGTGGAGGTTTCAAGCGGACATCCCAGACTCGATGAAGCTGCTGTAAAAGCTCTTCGGGAATGGCACTTCACTTATCCCGGGAAGGCAAAGGTCCGTGTTCCTGTGGCCTTCAGGCTTGAAGATTAGAAGAGATGACCTTGAGGTGCTTCAGTAGTTGGTAAAGGGAAATAAAAGTTTCTTTCTCGCCCTTAACGGATAAAACCCATTCAATCGAATCCTTTCTTTGTAGAACTTCCACATATACGCCTGAAGGGTCGTCTTTCCATTCAACGGCCTGAAAGATCCCCTGCCTTTCAAGGGCTTTTACGGTCCATAAGGCTGGGGGGCCGGAACCTTTAAGGTATAAGGGTATACTGTCCGTTGCTTTCGCCGGGTATGTCCCTGAAAGTGGGTCGAAAACATGTTCAGGGGAAGAAAAGGTTTCAACGATGCGGCCTGAAAGGACAAGTTCTTCCGGGGTACCAGCAAGGATCCCTTCCCCTGGCCTGAAAAGCCAGACAAGATCGGCAAACTGAAGGGATAAAGGAATCTCGTGAAGGGCCATTAGAACCGCCTTGTTCTGTTCCCATGCAAGGCTCCGCAGAATATTCAGCACTTCCACTTTTCTCAGAAGGTCAAGGAAGGAAGTGGGTTCGTCGAGTATTATCATTTCAGCTTCCTGGGCAAGAGCGCGGGCTATCATGACCTTCTGGCGTTCACCATCACTCAGTTGAGAGAGCTTCCTTTCCCCGAGATCCAGAGCCCCTACCAGTTCAAGGGCTTCCCATACTGCCAGGTGGTCCCTTTTATCAAGGATCCCTCTCCAGTCAGTATGGGGGAAACGCCCCAGGGCCACCACATCAAATACTGAGAAGCCCTCCATTTCAACGCTGTCAGTTAGAACAAGCCCGATCTTTCTTGCCCTCTCGAGAGAAGCCAGATGATGGATCTCCTTTTCCCCCACCAGCACCTTCCCTTCCAGGCAGGGCTGAACTCCGGCCAGTGTCCGTACAAGAGTGGATTTTCCCACTCCATTGGGACCTACCAGGCAAACCAGTTCCCCCTTTTGCAGCTCAAGATCCAGGGAACGGGCGATTACCCTGTTTCCTTTTTTCGAGGCGTACCCGATACCAAGATCTATGGCCTTGAGAACAGGGGAACCAGCCATCTTATTTTCCCCCCACATGCTGATACCTTGCTATGACCCATATGACCACTGGAGCCCCTATCATGGAGGTCAGCGCATTCAGGGGGAGTACAGCTCCCTTGCCGGGCAAGTGGGCTGCAAGATCAGCAAGCATTGCAAGGCTACCCCCAAGAAGGACACAAGAAGGGATGAGGATCCTGTGATCTCCTGTTCTGAAAAGGTTCCTCCCCAGATGGGGTATGGCTATCCCCAGGAAGGCCACCGGCCCGCAGAAGGCAGTGACAGTAGCAGCAAGGACTGCAGCGCAAAGGATCACAAGGATCCTTATTGCCCTTGTATCCACACCCATGCTGGCGGCGTAGGTTTCCCCAAGAAGAAGGGCATTGAGAGGCTTGGACAATGGGAAGGAAAGGGTCATTGTAAAAAGAAGGACAGGGATCATTACCTGCAATTCCTTCCACGATACGGTGGAAAAACTCCCAAAGCTCCATGTTATGAAAGCCTGGACCCTCTCGGCAAGACTGAAATGGACAAGGACACTCACAAGAGCGCTGACAGCGTACCCGAACATTATCCCTATGATGAGGATCACCGTCCTGCTTGCGATCCTCCGGGCGATAAAAAGGATGATAGAGATCACTATGAGCGAGCCGAGAGAAGCGGAAAAAACTATTCCCATCTGAGCCAGAAAACCTGATCCTCCTGCAAAAGAACTGAAACCTCCCAGGCCCGAAAGGAGAATTACCAGGGCCACCCCAAGACTGGCACCGGAATTTATGCCCAGAACAAAAGGCCCAGCCAGGGGATTAAGGAAAAGGGTCTGCATTAATAGCCCGCTCACTCCCAGGGCACCACCGGCAAGGATAGCAGTGATGATCCTTGGAAGCCTGAAGTTCAGAATGATCTCTCCCCAGGTGGGATTGGAAACCTTCCCACCGGATAGGATGATCATCACCTTATTCAGTGGAATAGAGACAGAACCCGTGGAGAGATCAAGGAAAAAAAGCAACACCAACACAGCGGAAAGCATCATCAGAAGTACAGGTGTACTCGTGACCCTGTCCTTTTTTGCAGTCCTTCGGGAATTTGCCACGCCCATTAGAATCGCCTTCCGCTGAGAAATGTCATTTCAGTTTTTTATAGTACCTCAATTCATGTTCCGGCATAAGGGAAGGATGAAAGATGGAAATAAGATCCTCAAGGATCTGATCCGGCCTGAGTACACCCCTCTGGTGGTAGTCATTGCCTCCATCTGAGGAAATTCTCCTGGTGTTGTTATATACTTCACCATCCCGGAAAGCCCGGAAAAGAGTAAATCTTCCATCGATGCTTCTGAGGTCTTCCAGAGTACCGCAATCCCCTGGATTTATCCAGATATGGGCATTACCAGCTTCCGCGAAGACCTCCTCGAGATCAAACCCTGAACTCCCTTTCGACATAGTCCCTGACCAGGGATAATCTCCCCCTGCATCCCGGAGAAGTTCCGCTGACCAATTCTGTCCCCCAGGCATATACCATATCCCGCTGAAAGGGATGTTGCACAGGATCCCGGGTTTTATGGCCTGGGATCTGCCAAAGCATGCAAGCTCCTCATACCTTGTACGGACCTCCTCAAAGATCCTCTCCGCCTCGATCTCTTTACAGAAGAAGTAAGAAAGATATTTTATCCACTCTGCCCTTCCCAGGGGGGTTCTTTCCAGGTATTCACTCATGAGAACCACATGGATCCCCATCTCCTCAAGTCTTCTGAAAAGATCCCTTTCTGCAGGGGAATAGGCGTACGCAAAGATCACTTCTGGGGATAATTCAAGGATCTTTTCCAGGTCCAGTTCTGTTCCTGAACCGATCTCGGGAACATTCTCGAAGCCCGGAGGAGGATCATAGACATATCTCTTCCCTCCCTGGCCAACGAGGTAAGGGAGGATGCACAGTTCCTCCATGAAGGCAAGGTTGACAGTGGTGGTAGATACACAAGTCCTGACAGGCACTTCGATGACAACGGCATTTTGAGGGATCTCTCCGGGATCCTTCCCTCTATTAACAAGCACATAATTAAGGGGTTCTTCTGCCCCGGGCCAGGATTCTGTGATGGTGAGGATGATCCGTCCATTTTCCCGTTCCACCATGAAAGTCTCTGCATATTCAACAGGTATCCGGCCCTCGAAAGAAAGGGCCGGACGGTTAGGGGTAAGAAACAGGCAGATAAGAAATATCGCCTGAACCTTGAATGCATATTTCAGAAATTTCAACATAACTCCTCTTTTACCATTTTCTTCAGCCCCAACTATCCATCAGATATTGAGCAGGCTAAAAACTGTAATTCCATGAAAGATAGTACCTTGCTTCCGGACCATAATAACGCGTGGTGGTCCCGAAGTTGGTGTAATCCTGAATATAGTATGCCTCATCAAAAATATTGTAACCGGAAAGAGTCAGAGTGCCGGCCTTTGTTTTCCACTTTACCAATGCATCCACGGTCAATACGTCCTCCTGTGAAAGTGGACCGATCCCCGCTCTTTCATCTTTCCTGTCTACCAGGTAAGTGAACCTGATCTCTCCAAACAAGGGTCCCTTTTCATAATCAATAGCGAGATCCAGATCCCATTCCGGTGTCCCCTCTTCTGTCCAGGAACCTGATGGATCAGCTTTTTCCTCAGCATTGATCCATGCAATTCCGAAATTCAAAGACCAGAAAGGATTCAACTTCCATTGACGAAATGACTCTATACCCCAGGACCTGAACTCGGAAATATTAACATATTGTGACCAGTCGGGAGCGATATCGATCTTGTCATCCATCTCGAGATAGAAGAATCCTACATTCCATGAACCATGATGATCCGTACCCTTCAAACCTGATTCATAACTCCACCCTCTTTCGGGTTTCAGAGAGAGATTGGGTTCCGTTGCAAACCAGTTATCAAAATAGGAAAGCTCGTAAAGACTGGGCATGGCGAAGAAACGTCCGGCAGAGAGGTACCAGAGTTTCCCCTCCGAAGTCTGATAACTTAAGGAGAGTTTGGGGATCAGCTCTTCATAATCATCCGCATCATCCTGATCCCAGATCTCGTAACGTAATCCCAGGTCAACGATCACGTCCTGTAGAGGGAAGGAGACCTCGGCGAAGGGAGCGTAATTCTTTCGTGCTCTGTTATACTTCACGAAATATGAGGGAATCCCATAGGTCATTTCTTCATTCCTGTATGAAATACCCCATGCTATTAAAGCTTCTTCCCAATAAGACAGGTGGAAATATTCCGCACCCCAGGCAGTGTCCTCAACCTGGGTCTCACTTATTCCGTAAGAACTGTCCTGGACGAGGTCCTTGTCCTGTTCATCCAAATACAGGATAAAACGATCAGCCCCTTCTGCCCAACCCAGGGTGAAACGGGAATGGTCATTCTCCTGTTCCTGGTAATATCCGCCATATGTCCATTCTGATGAATACTGCCCTGCAACATAAGACATGTTCCATGGACCTTTAGTTAGGGCAAACCCCCCTGAATCGCTTTCATGATCGAGATTCTTATCCTCGAAATCTCCCGAAGACCCAGAATAGAAAAGGAGCGGCGATTCTCCTTCTTCCCTGTGGGAGTACCAGGCACTCGCACGAAATCCATCTTCTACTGCCGAAGCCCTGAAATATGCCCGCTTCCAGTCGTAGGTTCCCCCCTCGAGGGATATTGCGATCTCTCCCTCTTCTGGTTTTCTTGTGATAATGTTTACAACTCCGGCTGCTGCCATGGAACCGTATATTGCAGAGCCAGCTCCCTTGACGATCTCTATACGCTCTATATTTTCAAGGGGCAAGGTTCGGAAATCTACAGCAGCTGCACCAGCAAGGTGACTGGCTTTATAATAGGGAACACCATCCACAAGGATAAGAAGCTCTGTCGTCAATCCCCTGATCTCGATGAATTCGTCCTGAGCATTACCTGAACGACTCCTTGTAAAGATCCCTGGAACTTCCGATAGAAGATCGCATAATTTCGACGCTCCGCTGCGCTCTATGGTTTCCCTGTCGATAACATATGCCGGAGCAGGCAGTTCGCCCAGGTCAGTGTAAAGCCTGGAACCTGTAACTATCTCCTCTTCAACTGTCAACACCTCTTCAGCTGCAAGAGAACAGGCAGCCAGTGTAGAAATAAATGCTAATATCAACCAGATACACATCACTAACTTCCTCAAATTTTCCACTCCCCTTAATTTATCTGGAGGACGAGCAAGTGAACCTGAAAAAAAAAGCAGACCCCACCAGGTCTGCTTTCAGGTAACAAAAAAACACTTTCCAGCCCTCGTGAAAAGTTTCTTTCATGGCCGCAGGAAAGTATCCGGACTCGGGATCATCCTCAGCGCTCGCCTTCCCGGTTTTACCCAGTGGCTTGCTGAACGCTTTGTCCTCCTTACCGTAGCGGGGCTGTGCCGGATTTTCACCGGCTTCCTTATCCTGCCTCCGTAAAGAATATTCAGTTATAAGAACTCTCCTTGCCAAACATGAGGAAAGGAGCATTATTCAGTCTAAACTATTTCTTCAGTTAGTCAAGCAATCGGGTCAATATTGCTGTTTCCTCAATACCTTCCCTAAACAGAGACCGCAAAAACTCCCATCCTTCACAACTGTCTCTCCAGCGACAAATACCCTTTCTATCCCCTCAGGGGAAGCAGAGGGGAGATCAAAATCAGCCCTGTCAATGATCTTCTCCGGATCAAAAAGTACCATATCTGCATCCATACCTTCCTTGAGGACCCCCTTACCTGAAAGGCCAAGACGGGAAGCCGGAAATCCTGTGACCTTCCAGACAGCCTCCTCCAGGGAGATCACTTTCTTTTCCCTGACGTACCGGCCAAAGACTCTCGGGAATGTTCCATTGCTCCTGGGATGACACTTTCCTCCCCCTACTGCCGGAAGGGAATCTGAAGCTATCATTACCTGGGGGGAACTCAAAGCACGTAGCATATCATCTTCCATGATGTTGAAATAAGCAGCTGTATCCTTGCCCTCATTCCTTGAAACTATCTCCAGTACAGCCTCCAGGGGTCTCAGTCCCAGGACTTTTCCTGCTTGCTCAAGGTTCTTACCTTCCACCTCGGGAGTGCGTGGAGCCTGGAGTATCAGCACACCTCCAGGACCATCACAGTTCCTCAGACTGTTTTCCTGTTGCCAATCTCTCCTCATTTCATCGAGGACCCTGTGCCTGGTGTAACTGTCATCAAGCCGTTTAACCAGCTCCGTGAGGCCCCCTTCCTGTACCCAGGCAGGGAGCATGGCCCTCAAGGTAGTGCTGGTCGCGGTATATGGATAAACATCAGCGGTCACATCCATTCCCTCATCCCTTGCATTATGCAGAAGATGGAGGAGATCTTTCATTACCCCCCTGTTCTGGTTTCCCATTACCTTCAGGTGAAGGATATGGACCGGGATGGAATTGGCTTTTCCTATCATAAGGGTCTCCATTACAGACTTTAGGACATGAGTCCCTTCGTTACGCATATGGGTCAGATAAAGTCCACGAAATTCTCTCAACCCATCACAGACTTCCCTTATCTCTTCGGGATCCGCGTACACTCCCGGTGGATAGATAAGCCCGCTTGTCATGCCGAAAGCCCCCTGTTCCATAGATTGGGCTATCAGGCCTTTCATGTGGGCAAGCTCTTCCTTATTGGGACTTCTGTTCTGAAAACCAAGAACATTAAGCCTTACCGTCCCGTGTCCAACAAAGGAGAAAACGTTAAGGCCCAGGTCAAGTTCCCCCAGCTTTCCGAGCCATTCATTGAAGGTGTTCCATCCCCAGTCAGGTTCTATTCCTGCCTTGATAAACCCCATATACTGGTCGAGGAGGCTTTTTTTGACGTCACTTACGGGAGCGGGACTTAATCCACACTGGCCAATGCCAATGGTGGTCACCCCCTGGATGAGCTTGGATATCATCACCGGATCTCTGAGCAGATATAGATCATAATGGGTGTGCATGTCTATGAAACCGGGGGCAAGTACCTTTTCTCCAGCCTCAATGATTTCCCCTGCCTCAAAATTCCTTAGGGAACCCACATGATCCACTTTTCCCTCCCTGATACCCACATCGCCATAGAACCAGGGATTGCATGTACCATCAACTATCCTGGCGTTCAGGATGACCCGGTCGAATTTCCTCGTTCTTTTCATTATCCTTCGAGCCTCTTCATGGATGAATTATCATCCCTTCCATTTCTCCGTAAAAAACCGCTTGAACAGAAAGAAAGCAATTCCATTATGATCGGGATATCCTGGATCCCGGCCTGTTTCAGGAGAAGGGATCTATTCAGATCCGGACCTCCCTTAAGATAACACTGAAAACAGATCCTCTTAAGGTACAGCCCGGACCATTCCGCCATCAGCAATGATGGTTTGTCCCGTTATATAGGTATTTGCCTCAGAGCAAAGGAAGACAGCAAGCTTTCCATATTCTGCCGGGTCCCCGTACCTTCCCAGGGGTATCCTTGAAAGTGACTGCCTGGCCACTTCTTCAAGCGGCATCCCTTTTTTTTCGGCCAGGGCACTGTCCAGCTGACGGATCCTCTCTGTGTTGAATCTTCCCGGGCCAATAGCATTGACAAGGATGTTATGAGGTGCCAATTCCTGGGAGAGGGTCTTGGTCAACCCAATAACTCCCAGGCGAAAGGTATTAGAGAGGATCAGGTTCTCAATTACCTGTCTTACCGATGATGAAGTGGAATTTACTATCCTTCCCCATTTCTTCTCCTTCATGAAAGGAAGAACTTCTCTTATAGTCCGAACATAGCTGAGCAGATTCAGCTCAAAGGCCTTCTGCCAAGCCTGGTCCCCGAAGCTGTCAAAGGTCCCGGCCGGAGGCCCTCCTGCATTATTTACAAGCACGGAAACAGGACCGAGCTTTTTCACGGCAAAACCCACAAGTTCCTGTATATCACCGGGATCTGTGATGTCACACGATCTGTAAAGAGGTGGAAAGGACATATCCTTTCCGATCTCCATCGCAGCCTGTGCCAGCTTATCTTCGCTTCGGCTGGCCATTATCACCCTCGCACCCTCCTCAAGGAATTCACGGGCTATGGCCTTCCCCAGACCCGAACTTGAGGCCAAAACAATGACCACTTTTCCCTTCAGACCAAGTTCCATGAATATCCCTCCCTATATTTTTAGTCTGCTAACATATTATACCTATATTGAGGGAATATTGATGTGAGCCAGGGAAAAAGTCTGTCAGGAAATAGTGTTGACCTTCAGGATTGACCCTGGATAATACGACATAAACAAATTTCAATGTATTTAAACTGTTGACAGGAATGAACGAGTTGAGATAACCAATAAATAAAGGGTTCCGCGAAAAGTAGCACGGGAGGCGGAACCCTTTGAAGGGGAGATGTTTCTGTAGCTGTGAAAAGGAGGTGTATGGTGTTGGTTCTATTCTGAAGAGGGCAGAACCTCTTTCCTGCTATTGAGGGCTTCTATATAACGGAGAAGCCTTTCTTCGACCTGCTCAAGATGAGAATGGAGCTGTCTTCGGGCTTCTTCCCTGTCCTTTTCTCTTATGGGAAGGATAATCCCCATGTGACCATCCAGGATCTTCTGTCGGAAATTACCCTTCTCTCGAGCCATCATGCCAAGTCTTATGAACTCTTCGCGAATGGTCCTGTAGAATTTGTCTACTCTTCCGTTGTCAAGGGCTGAAACTATGATGCCGTGAAATTCCTCGTCGAGCCTTATGTAATCAAGATAACTGTCCCAGTGTTTGCGCATTTTCAGAAGTGTTTCTTCAAGCATGAAGGAAATATCCCAGTTCAAGTCCTTTCTGAAT